>NZ_DJUS01000001.1:0-46171 GCF_002438365.1 Pseudomonas sp. UBA6276 | reverse complement strand
CCAGGGTGCCGGGGGTCGCGCAAGTCCCGCACCGAGAGGTCGGAGGCCTGGCGGCGGATCTCGGCATCGGAAAGTTTTACCGCGCGGGTCTTGCTCATGCTGCAGCCCTCGTCGGTGGCAGCATCAGGTAGGCCCGCAGCTGCTCCATGGCATCGAAGTGCCCACGGCACACGATCGCCAGATAGCCCTGTTCGGTCAGCGCATGGATGTAGGCATCCTGGCTGGGCGATACAGCGGCATCAAAAGGCGGCGTGGCCTTGAACTCGATGTACAGACCGAAGTAGCCACCACGGGCCATCGGCAAGACGAGGTCTGGAATGCCTGCCTTGACGCCCTGCTCTTTCAGCTTGACCGCCACTGCCTTGTGCCGATGGCCGCCGTTGGGCACGTGATAGATCAGCTTCGCGACAGCCGGGTGGAGTAAGGCAACTTCGCGCAGCAGAGCAGCCTGCTCGAGGCCTTCACGGTCAACATACGGTGCACGCGCCGCTCGCGGCTTGGTGACTTTCGGAGCGAATGGCTTCATCACAGGCGGTCGCTCCACTTACAGGCTCTTAAGCAGGGACTGGAGCTGCTTGAGCTTGCCCAGCGCCTCAGCGTTGCCCTCACGCTCGACTTCCACTGACAAGGCAACCTCTTCGATCCGCCCGGCCAAACGCTTCATGCGCGCCGAGATATCGTCCGAAAGCGCGACGACCTCAGCAGACAGGCTGGCCAGCGCATCGAGAGCCTGAACTTCCGGCTTTTTGATGGCGACGACGGTTTCTTTGGCCGGTACGGGCATGGCGATTTCCTTGACTGTTTTTTGTGAGTAAGCGTCGCGCTGAAACTTGCCGCCCGTGGGCTCACGGATGATCCCGGCGTCTTTCATTTCGTTGAGAGCACGGCGCACAGCGTGGACGGCGACAGAGGTGGCATTCGCCGCAAGAGCAGCGATCTGGATATCGTGGGCACTCCAGCTTTCCTGAATTGGCACATGCGGGAATACCTTGCGGGCTGTCGAGGATTGGCCAGCCAGAAGCTGGACTACTCGCGATTCGGACATAGCCATCAGGCCACCTTCCCTTCACGAATCAGGATGTCCTGGGTACGCATGACGCCCTCGGCGTGAAGCTGGCGAGCCACAAGCCGATCATCAGCGCGACGGCTACCGCGACGGCCGTCGACGTAGTCGTGGCAGGCCGAGCACGCCCAGGCGCCTTGGAAGTCGTTCGGCTTGCAGCCCATGCCGCTGGTACCGGCCAAGCGGTAGTGCGCCAGCACGGTCGTCTCCGGATTGCCGTTGCACACGCCGGGCACGCGCACCTGGCAATCGCGGCCGCGGGCGGCCTTGGTCAATTTGGTCTGTCGAATATTCATCAGTACACCTCGGCCAAAGGCCAAATCGAACGAGCCGTGGCCAGGGCCTCGGCGTAATCTATGGGTTCTCCACCCATGCGGAATGGGTTGTAGCCTGGAACAACGACCCGCCAACTACGCTTGACCACAGGCACCTTCTCGCGAAATTGCTGCTGCAATAGCGTTCCGCGCCTGGCGCTTGCGCAGGTAAATGCGCACGCGCTCGGCCTGGCCTCGCTTGAATGCGGCGCGGCGGCGCTTGGCCTTGTCCGCATTGATGATCTCGCGCACTTTCTCCAGCCTTTTCGCCACCTCTGGCGAAGCTGGTCGGACCTCGCCGAAGAGCAGTCCCGCCACTGCCAGACCATCCTGGGTGGTAGGCGCTATCCGCAAGTCAGCGATATAGCCGGCCGCCTGGTCCTGCGTAATCAGGTTCATGCGCTGCGCAGTCTCGACTGCACGCAGGCGGCGGTTTGGATCAAAGCCAAGAGAGACGGACCACCGCACAGGAGTGGCAGCGGCCCGCGCCTGGGCAACAAGGCGCTCATAGGCGCTGATGAAGGCCATCCGGGCACCAACCTTGTCGCCCATGGCGAGGATTGGCGCGGAGGCGGTCATGGCCTGCTGAATTTCAGAGGTCATCACCACCGTTTCCGCCTCGTCACTTCCCGACAGAGCAATCGACCAGGCCTCATCCTTTCCAGGGCGGCCATCGGCACCGTCGGCGTGCTTGATGATCGACGCTACGGTCAGTCGCCCACCTTCGCGTCGGCAAGCCTTCAGCGCCTGGGCCAGTACAGGTTCCGTGTAGCTGACGAGGTCGTCGACCATGATCAGCGCAGCGCCTTGGGTGAGCTGTTGACCCATCGCCTCAGCGGTGGCGAACAGGGAAATCAGCAGGCCGTCCTGTTGGTGATCATTGAGCATTGGCTGCCCTCCGCTCACGCTGTGCGGCCAAGGCCTGCTCCAACGCAGACAGGTTGGCCTGCGTGTTCTCGGCCTGCCGAGCACTGGCGCCGGTCATTTGTTTTTGGGTGGCCCATTGGGTGTGGTAGGACTCTGCGTTGGCCAGCAGCTCACCCAGTGGATGACACTTCCGAAGCAGTACCGCGTCGTTGATGTTCACGTAGTACGCAGCCACGCTGTGAGCCACCTCGACGCCCAAGCGGCCGATCAGCAAACCAAGCTGGCCGCCAACCTTGCTGTTCCACACCGGCCAGGCCTTGTACCGCTTGCGGTAGGACATGGCGTAGTTCGCCCATGTCTTGAAGGTTTTGCAGCACTGATCCTTCGGGCCGGGCATGTCGTCGGGGATGGCAACCTTAGGCGGCTCGATGCCGCTGACCAGCACCAGGGCGCCGGTTTGGTTCGGCAGCGCCGAGCCCTCCGGCAAGTCCTGACTGGTACCCTGATTGGTATCCTGATGATTGGTATCCTGATTTGTCGGAGATTTTTCCGACCTTTGCTCGGATTTATTTCCGACCTTGCTCGGAGATTTATCCGAGGTAGATCGGATTTTTTTCCGACCTTCGCTCTTCGGTGGGGTCGGATATTTTTCCGACCCATCCAGCTTCTGGTTCCAGGTCTTGGATTTTTCAGTCAGGCGGAACAGGGTGATGTTCGATGTACTCGACAGCTCAATCAAACCGGCCTCGTCCAGCGCCTTCAGCATGCGGTAGGCCGTGTCTGGCTTGTCGGTCAGCAGGGGCAGCTCTTCTGTGATCTTGGCTTTGCTGAGCGCGTAGAACACGCCGGCATCGGTGGTGATCGGCTTGGTCCAGCTCGGGCATCCGTAGATGAACGCAAACAGCAGCGCTTGCTGGGAATTCAACCCCCACTCGAGCGCCTTCACCTGATTGATGGTGATGGTGAACTGCATTTCAGACCTTCCCGGCCGGCGACAAGCCGGTGACTTTTTCAGCGAGCACAACGAGACCGCGGCGGGTGACCATCACCTGCTCGACGATCTTCAGCTCTTCGGTTTCATTGCGGTTGACGCGCACCATCTTGTGCTCCAGCAATCCGCCGGTGATGCGAGGCTGATATGCGGACCAGTTGGCAGAGGGCATGCGCCGGTAGATCCAGCGGTTTACGTTCAACCAGGCAATCAGCTTGAGAGGGCCCATGCCCAGGTGCTTAGCGGCATCGGTGAGGGAAACGGAGCCTGCAGTCTTGGCCAGCCGCTGCAGGGCTGCGACTTTCGGCGCCTGCAACTGGATGACACCAATCAAGCGCTCGTTCTCGTCGGCCTTGTCGGCAGCCAGGCGTAGGGCGTCGGCAAGATTGGTCGGGATGACATAAGGCGCAGCCAATTGCTGCTCGATTTCACGCAGGCGCTTGATGACGCGGTGACGGAGCTTGACGTTGTAGCCGGTGATCAGCGTCTCCGTCAGATCGCGATCAAGGTAGAAGCACGGCAGAACGCGGCCGGAGTCGTCTCGATAGCTGCCCCCAATTGTGGGGTCAGTGATTTCCAGCTCGGCGAGCATGCGGCGGATGTCGCGCATGACGTGGTCGTGGCGCTTTCCAGTGAGATCAGCGATCTCGCGTGAAGACATGACGCGACGCGTCATGGTTTGGTGATTCTGGGCTAATGACGAATCATGATGGGTATTGCGGGGGGTGATCTGAGTGTGCATAATCGGTCCCACGTTTTGATGTTGAAGAAGCCGCCCTGCCAGGCGGTTTTTTTTCGTCTGCGTTTTTTTACTGGTTAAATCAACAGCCCTGCTCGGTAACTACCTTCAAACCCTTGGAGGCCGGATAATTATTCCAATCTCGATCAGGACGCCTTTCTCAGGGCCTGATGGGCTGGGAATGGCTTCATCTCGTGAGCCGCGTAGCTGCCGTCATCCAGCTGAGTGACATAAACGTCACGCTCAGCCTTCAGTGCCTTACTGATTCCGCCCTGCGACATACGCAAAGCAGCCGCAGCCTTGATTTGGCCGATGCTCGCGACGAACTCGGTTAGCGGGATGCCTCGCATATGCAGTCTCCTTCGTTATGCATAGCCAAGTATTACCTGCGGTCTTTAACAAGTCAATATCGGCGGTCTTAGAATGGAATTACCGGACGTAATACAGTTGCCTGATGAATAAACCAGCCAAAAAACGAAATCTATCGGAAGAGGAATTGCGCGAATGCGCAGCCTTGAATGCCCTGTACAAGGCAAAAAAGAAGGAGCTAGGCCTTAGCCAAGAAAAGATCGCTATCGAGGGGCTCAAGGCAAATAGCCAAAGCGCTGCCAGTCATTACCTGACGGGTAGGAATGCTTTAAACGTTGAGGCTGCATCGGTATTTGCTAGGTACCTTCAAGAGCCCGTCTCATCGTTCAGCCCGCGGCTTGCAAAGCAGATTGAGCAAATGTCCTATAGCGGTCACGCCAATGTCTCGATGATCGAGCAGCCAAACATGATGTTCCGGTACCCGGTCATATCCTGGGTTGCGGCTGGAGCGTGGTCCGAAGCAGTTGAGCCCTTCCCTCCTGGCTTCTCCGATCGGTATGAAATGTCGGAGTACGACTCAAAAGGCCCAGCTTTCTGGCTTGAGGTGAAAGGCGACTCGATGACGTCTATCACGGGGCAAAGCGTCCCGGAAGGTACGTTCATCTTGGTGGACACCGAGGTCGATGTGCAGTCTGGCAAGCTGGTGATCGCCAAGCTGGCCGATAGCAATGAAGCCACGTTCAAGAAGCTGGTCGAGGATGGTGGTCGCCGGTTCCTGAAGCCGTTGAACCCGGCCTACCCTACTGAGATGTGCACGGACGGCTGCCGCATAGTGGGCGTGGTTGTGCGGGCACTGATGAAGCTCTGACATACCTGGACGAAACGCTACTGATGGCCGCATCCGTGAATCACCTTGCACCGGGCCAGGTGCTGGGATGGCCATGAGTTTTTGGCAGTTGGTGGCATTCCTGTAGGAAATTCGCCATTGGTGCTGTACGCGTTCAACCATAGCTATAAAGAATCGAATCGATAGGCCGAAACAAACGTTGAACCGCCTGGAACAGCCCCCATCTGAGCTATAGTCGTTTCGTGCGCGCCACGTTTTGTAAATTCACGTTTCGTGGCGCGGAATGCGTTGACTAGTGTGACGGCATGACGATAATCGCCTGTTCGACGCTCTCGGCTACGTAATTTGGCGCAGCCGCCAATTTAAGGAGAGGTTATGCACAGCTGCTTTGACGTAGCAAAGTATTTCCTTGCTCAGTCCAGCGAGGACGCTGGCGATCTGATCTCAAACCTCAAGCTTCAGAAGCTTGTGTATTACGCCCAAGGGTTCAGCCTTGCGCTCAATGGGCGGCCTCTGTTCAACGAACAGATCGAAGCATGGTTGCATGGGCCTGTTGTCCCAGAGCTATACCATCAATACAAGGCTTGTGGATCTGGCCACATTCCTCATCCGGATGCATTCGACCTCGACACCTTCTCAGTAGAAGAGCGCGAACTGCTGGATGAGGTCTATGAGTTCTACGGCCAGTATTCAGCATGGCGCCTGCGTCAGCTGACCCACGACGAAACTCCTTGGCGTGAAAGCTACAGAGAAGGAAGCAACCAGGTCATAAGTCAGGATTCAATGGCCCGTTTCTTTGAGACTCAAGTGGTACATTGAGTGATCTATGGCTAAAAGGATCAGGTCTGCACCCACACCGCCAAGCAGGCTTCTGAAGCCCAAGACAGTGGCGACTGAGCGAAGTCCCGAGCAGCTTCCCCCAATTTTTTCGCTTGAGCATTTGCAGGCAAGTCACTGTGTTTCAGCGATCACTGACAGGTCAGAGCGCGGTCTTTTCATGGACGCGCTTTATACGCTTAGTCGCATGTCTTGGTCTCAAATCAATTCGGCGCCTCGTCACGGATTGGGGACAGAGCGTATGCCTGCAACCCAAATCAAAGCAAAAATACCTTCTTGTGTAACCGAGGACGTGAACCTTCTCGTTTTCCGCTGGAAGGGGAAACTACCGTTCATAGGATTCAGAGATGGACGAGTTCTGCATGTGCTTTGGATTGAGCAGCAATTCGGCGATCTTTATGACCATGATTGACTCTATGCCCGATCCAGCGCCGGGCTTTTTCGTTTCTAGCGTTTGAAGTCAATTTCAAATCCCCTTGCCCTTCTCGTTCAGTCACATAACGTCCGCCTGGAGCCCATCCAGGAGAGCGCTATGCGCCGCTATGACAGCATCACCTCCAACCTTCCCCTCTGCACACCACTAGGCCTACAAGTGACCCTCTGGCAGCTTGGCCAGGCCGACGTCGTCTTCAAGATCCAGCGCGCCGACCTGGTCTTTTTTCTACGAAGCGATCGGCCGGACATTTTCGGATTTCCGAGCAACGCTAATTCTCTGAGGCTCCTTTTTATGACAGCGGTCGATTCGCAGGACCGACGCAGTTCTGATGAGCCAGACCTTTCCTACGTGCCTATTGCCAATCTCCTATAGCGCCACTACTGTATGTACATACAGCAGTAGAAAAGGAGGTTCACAATGCTTCACCAGCCAGACTTCGCTCAGACCAAGCCACGCACCTACGAGCAGATCGGCCACCGAGTGCAGGGCATCATCAATGACCCCAAGGTGCAGAGGCGTCAGTTCGTTCTAGTGTCCAGGCTACCCAACGAGCCACCTGCTGACTGGCGCCGGCTCTTGAGAGAGCTATCAGAGACGGCCGGCATCAGGGTAGATGAGATCGATGGAGAGGAAGTCCGGATAGGCTGGCGTGAATATTGCGAAGCCTAAGACAAGCCCGTCTCGCGCGGGCTTTTTATTACCTGTTGAAGTTTTTATTACCTGCGGTCTTGACTCATTTTATTATCGCTAGTAATGTTGACTCATCGAGACGCCACAGCGACTCGGGACACGACTGGTGAAGCCGCCAGTTAGCACGGGGCCAGCGAATTGGCCTCCCAGCCCCGCGAGGGATCGACTGGAACCAAGTTCTTTAAGAGAGACGGATTTCACTGGCTGGCCTTGGCGACAGGGCCAGACGGGAAATCAACCGCCTGGAGGGCACTGCAATGTTCAACATGGCAACCATGGCGGTTGACGAATGCCGCGAAGCCGCCGAAGAGCGCGCCTACTACCGCTGGATCGATAAGGCATCCCAAGCGCTCGGCCAGCACGTCGCGCTGGGTTCGCACGAAGAAAGCGATTTGCATGACCTCTACGCCGATGGCTGCACTCCGGCCGAGGCTGTAGCTGAGCTACTGGCCCAGGCGGAACTGGATCAAGCTGCTTGACCGAACTATTTACTGAAGCGCCTGGGCGACCGGGTGTTTTGGAAATCAATGGGAGGACATGGTTATGACTACTGAACAACGAGAACCCTACCCGCGCTCTGCCGACAACGCGGACAAAATGAATCTGCCGGAAGGAAAGACCTGTGGCGACTGCGTCCACTGCCGACGCTGCACGATGATGTTTGGCCATATCCCCGAAGACGAGTCTTGCGACTGGAGCCCTTCACGCTTCACTCCAGTGAAGGTGGTCGCTTGAACCATCCTCCTGCGCATTCAGCAAGTGCGCAGCGGGATGCGGACGATTCTCCACCGCGCAACGCGGCCCTCAGCATCAACCCACCCCCAATCCATACGACCGCATCAGCAGATGCTAGGCCACCATTCACGGTGGGTTTGGTCGCCCGCGCCTGGCATCTGACTAATGCGGTTGCACTACCGAGGACGCCACAGTGGCCGCGCGTACGGAAAAACAACCGCGGCGCGGTTCAAGCCACGCTTGGCCACGGTCTGCGGTTCGGCATTGTTTCAATCTGGCCCACGGCCATATTGAGGACGCAAGGCGGTTCAGGGATCGGCGTGACCACAAGTACGCGGAGATGTCGCTGGCCGATGCCGCACATGCTCATGGACTTGCGCGCCAGCTGATTCGCAGCATCCGTTCATAACACCACTTACCAGCCAACATATCGCCGCGGCGTGCACCGCCCGGGCCCAGCCACATCAGAGGCATCAGCATGGACACCATTATCAGCGGCGAATGGAAAGGCCACCTCGGGCGCGGCCTGGCGCCGAAAGAACTGCAGTACTGCATGTCCGTCGCAGCTGGCATGACGGCCAAGGAAATCGCCAAGGTGTTCGGCATCTCGCCGGGCACGGTGAAGAAGCGTCTGGACGTGGCCATGTTCAAACTCGGCGTGCACCGCCGGGCCGCGCTGGTGGCCGAGGCGATGAAGCGTCAGATCATCTCGCCTTTGTGCTTTGTGCTGGCAGCTCTCATCGCGATGCAAGCGGTGGTCGATGATCAGTCAATCCGCCGCGACCGCCGCGCGCCGGATCGCCGAGTTGCAGAGATGCGAGTTACGGGCCGGACAGAGGGCTACGCATATGCGATTTAAGCGAGTGGCGCACCTTGTAGCCAATAGGCAGATCGACACCTCTCGAGCCCTTCCTATTGCTCAGTTCGCGTCGAGTCTTTTGCGGATCGCTACCACAACGATCCTGTTGGCCATTCACGTGACGTCGCTTCTGCTGACGGCAGGAAGCTCCAAATAGCCTGTTGGTGACGCTGCCAATTCACAGCGGTGTACGGATGGAGGGTTGAGTCATGAAGCCATAAACCAGCGCCCGCCCAGGGCAGCACGCACCGCTCTCGTAGGGTGGTACCACTTGAGCACAAAGCCCGGCATGTCCGGGCTTTTCTTTGGCCGTCGATATGAGCCAGCACCCTGCCCCAGGGTCCTGACCAATGCCTTCTGACAAGGAGAAAGACATGCACCCTTTGATGCATCAGCGCGTAACCGTCCTTGAGGCCGTGCGCGCTCGAATGAACACCGCCACCGTCGACCTCTTCACCCGCATCGGGAGACGCTCACCAGTGCAGCAGTTTCGCTATCAGATTGTGGGCAAGGGCCCAGGCGCCTACCAAGTCACCGAGCGCTCGACCTGCCAGGTAGTTGGCGAGCGGGACACTTGGAAGGAAGCGAGCAAATTCGCTCAGGAGATGGAATTGAAAGCTGACGCCAGGGCGCTGATCGAAGGCTCAGGGTTCGAATCTTGAAGCGCCTCACCAAAAGAGTAAGTCAGCGCCGGCGTCTGGCCTGGCTGGATATACCTGCGAGCGGACTGCATGCAAAAGATCACTCGAAACCACACGAATCATCGCTGCGGTGCCAGCCACCAGCGGGCAAAGCTCACCACTGAACAAGTATCCGCCATGCGCGCCGAGTACGAAGCGGGCGTTGGTGGTTACGAATATCTGGCGGCCAAGTACGGCTGCGGTGTTTCCACTGCACGGGACATCGTGAAGTACCGCACCCGCTGGGCTAGCTGAACAACGAGGTACCTATGCCCGCAAGTAAAAAACCCACCAAACCCCAGCTCGAAACGCTCGAGCAAATCCGCCAGTACATCGCAAAGCACGGTTACTCGCCTACCCTGGCCGACCTCGCCGAACTCGCCGGCGTCCGCCAGAACTGCATCGCCGAACGCCTGGGTGCCTTGGTCAAGTTCAAGCTGATCACCAAGACCCCGGGCATCGCCCGCAGCATTCGCCCGGTAGAGCATGCTGATGATTCAGCAGGATCTGGGGAATGAGGTTACTACTCCAGACTTTAGGGGTTGGCGTCGCCCTTTCTCATGGCGTACCAGTCCTTGGCTAACTTAGCGCCTTGCTCGTTCGCTGCTTCACGGCGAATAGGTCCCTTGATGCTCCCTATCTCCTCCACAATGTCACCCTGTCGAACTACGACTGTGACCCCACTCGCCACATGACCTGGCTCGTGGTCAATCCAGTCGCAATGAACATAGGCGGTCACACCTTGTTCGAGTTCAATCTCATGGCTGTAGTACCTGTCCTGCATCGTTGACATAGAAGCTCCTTGATCCGGCCGCACGCCGGTCACCATCTGTACTCCAAACCCACCTTTCTTTGCCACCCACCAAGATATCGTAAGACTGGACACGGCGTGAGGTCAGGCGTCGAGAATTTCGTCGGCTGCTTTCAGCACTGCCTCTATAGCAGCCTCGTTGGATTCCCAAGGCCCATAGATGACCTTGGTCTTCATACCAACAACCACATTGATGATGCGCAGCGGATCCGATTCACCAGATCCACTCGTCCAGTGAGCGAAGGCTCTGACTGTATGCCCTTTGTAGCTCAAGGGCTTTGCCTCATTCGTCCTTGTGTCCATGTCTGTGCCATCCAGACCAAAACACTCATTTTAACCAGTCTGCCTCCTTCCGGATACGGAGGGCGGCGCCTGCAATGGAGATACACCGATGCCTATCCGCCACATGATCATCCACCAGATCGACAAAAAGCCGGACGGTAGCCCGGCGATCCTTCACCTGGCTGACCAGGTGCTGCCAGAGTCGCAGACCTGCGAGACGCTGCTGCAGGATTTCAACAACTCCTACAATGCCAAGCAGGGAAAGGGATGGGGCCTCTTCCATCCAGAATCTGGTGCGTATCCACTCTGCGGCATGTTGGCCCAGTGCCTGGCTGGCCGCCAAACCTTCGTCGACTTCTCCCGCGAGGCGACTGAGCACCTTTGCGAACTGCTCGAAGAGTCGAATCTCACTACTGGCGGCCATGTGCTGTTCGCTCAGTACCAGCAGGGCATCACCGACTACCTGACCATCGCGGTGCTGCAGCAGGTCGAAACCGTCTCCGTGGATGATCAGCTGCGCATAATCAGCACCCGTAGCCTAGACGCTGGGACCGTCACCCTGGCCGCTCGGATCAACCTGAGCGAATGGCAGAGCAACGCCAAGTCCCGGCAGTACATCTCGTTCATCAAGGGCAACGGAGGCAAGAAAGTCTTCGGCTACTTCCGCGACTTCATCGGCTGCCAAGAAAGTATCGACGGCCCAGGCGAGACGCGTACCCTGCTCAAGGCGTTCAGCGACTTCATCTCGGCCGAGGAGGTGCCGGAAGAGTCGGCGCGGGAAAAGACCATGACTCTGGTCGACTACGCCGCTGCCCAGACAAAGTTGGGCGAGTCGGTCAGCCTGGACGAGCTGTCCGGGCTGATCGACGAGGACCGCCCCACGGCTTTCGCCGACCACATCCGCAACAAGGACTACGGGCTGTCTGCTGAGATCCCCGCCGACAAGCGCACGCTCAACCAGTTTCGGCGTTTCACCGGCCGCGCCGAAGGGCTGTCGATCAGCTTCGAAGCTCACTTGCTGGGCTCGAAAATTGAATTCGACCAAGAAGGTGGATCGCTGACCATCCGCGGGCTTCCTACCCAGCTGACTGATCAGCTGAAGCGCGCAGCAGGCTAACACCCCTCCCTTCACCTATCACGCTGAACGCCTCGGCAGTCACCGAAAAAGTGAAGCGCTAGGATCGACGCAAGACATAAAGCTTTTTTGGGCCTTCTGAATCTCGCTTGTTTGGGTCTTCCTCTTCAAAGACTTCCCAGTCATCGCCATTTTGAACCAAGTAACCTGCCGTCAATCCTGAGGCAGAAAGCAACTGCAAATCTCGAATGTAGTACTTAACGGCTCCTTGGTCGTTACGAACCGCGCCTGTTTCGTCAGTTGTCCCGAGGAGCTGACCATCTTTGCCGTAGTAGGAAGGCTGCCGCAGTTGATAGCTGAAGCTCAATAAATCGATAGCCATATTTTTCTTCTCCGTATCCGAGCAAAGCTCTTAATACCCCATTGCAACGAACTATGCCACCTGCGTATGGCGGGCGGCTGTCTGGAGTATCCATGAACATCTATCGGCACACGTTCACAGCCACCTGCCCTTCGAACGGAGACACGATCATCTACAGGCTGGAAATTCGCTCTTTGGCTGTGATGATGGTCGAGCACATCCGGACCGCTACGGCGCTGATCAAATCCGGCTACCACGAGCGCATCGCTGATGACCTGGCGGAGCGGCTGGGTGGTGACCAAACCATCAAGGCTGTGCACCAAGGCATCGAGATCGAAACGGTGAGGCTGAGCGGATGATCCACTACCACGGTACCCCGATCGGGGGCACCCGGCAGGATGGGGCCAGGTTCCTTGCTGGTCGTCACGCACTGGTGCCCTTCCCGCGGCAAGACGACGTGGGGATAGTCGCTGAGGTGTGCCAATCGTTCGTGTTCGACAACGGTGCCTTCAGCATCTGGAACAAGGGCGGGACGCTCGACGTCGACGGCTATACCCGCTGGGTTGAGGACTGGCACCGCCACCCAGGCTTCGACTGGGCGTTGATCCCTGATGTGATCGACGGGGATGAGGTGGCGAACGATGCGTTGCTCGAAGCATGGCCCAAGGCGCTGCGCGGCGTGCCAGTGTGGCATCTGCACGAATCGCTCGAGCGCTTGCAACGGCTCGCCAGCGAGTGGCCGATGGTCGCATTCGGAAGTTCCGGCCAGTGGCGCTCGCCGGGTACAGCAGGATGGTGGAAACGGATGGCAGCGGCTATGGCGGCCATCTGTGACGACCAAGGCCGGCCTGCATGCCGACTGCACGGCCTGCGCATGCTCGATCCGGCTATCTTCCAGCACCTGCCATTCGCATCGGCCGACTCCACTAACGCAGCAGTGAACGGCGGCAGTATTAGCCGCTTCGGCATGTACACACCGTCCACTGCCGGCCAGCGTGCCTGCGTAATCGCCGACCGGATCGAGGCTTACAACAGCGCGCCGCTTTGGCAGAGTGACACACAAACAGAGCTCGCTTTTTAGGCTAAAGCGGGCAACCTACAAAACCAGGAGCCCAGTTTTAGCTCCCATTAGCTCGCTACTTATCTTTTTTGGCACTTGCCTCAACCGCCTTTCCTGCCCAATCAAGCATCTGGGTTGGCGCCATTGCACCCATTGAGGTGAGCATGAGAAGTACACCAACAATCACAACCCCTCCTGCCAACCACAAGCTTTTGTGCTGACTATGAGTAAGAATTCCGCACCACAGAAACCCCATTACCCCAATTAGGAAAAGGAAGTTCTTCCCAGCTGGGGAAATCCATGTGCAGAACGCGAGCGCTGCCATTGTAAACACCACAACCAGCGAAGGAAGAATATACCAAGCATTGCTCATCGGCTTCGCTGGCCGCTCAAAAAAATCTTTCGGGTCCATACCATGGTTCTCTAAGAACCCTTTGATCTCTTCAGCAGTCCCCTCTGCTTGCCCTAGCTTCATTACTTAACCCCTGAACTGGCGAGGAACGATTTTTTCTACGTCAGCTTTAGCCGCTTCCTCAGTCCATTCTCTAGGATTTCCGTCTTTTATTATGACTAACCCATTTTCCTCCATGATAATGTTCGTCCCCTTGAAGTTGAAACCATCAAGATTTCCACCAAATGCATTCTGCTTAACTTTGGACAGCGCCTTATTAACACTTGTTACTGCCATTTTGTAGGTATCGCGATTCCCTTCATGCTCACCAAGCTCAAATACAATTACAGCTCCACCATCGCGAGCGGGGCGAATAAGGCACTTTACTCCAAGCCCAGGACGTGTATAAGCAGATAAGAACTTCCTAAAGCTATTTATATAGCTTTGAACATTCTCACGCCTCACATGATCTTCTTTCACCGATGCACCTTCCTTTGCCTATTATTCTCAATCGGGGCCATATAGTACTCAACCTATAAATAATGTTGTAACCCCCAGTGCCGTATTTCTTATCGACTTACGAAGCGCCAAAGCCCACAGATCAAGGAAGAGTACACCCGTACTCAACCTCCAACCAGTAGTCCACCTGCCTCACAAAGGCATTTTGACACGTGTTGCGGGTGTCCCGCCCACGGAAACCACCGCTCCTGCTCCAAGAAGCGCCAGCAGCGGTATGCACAAGCGAGGAAACAATGAGCCTACTAGCCGCTCAATGCGTCATCGTGTGGCTCTGCCTACAACTTCCCCTCGGCATGATCATCGGCCGCTACATCGCGAGCGCCGACGTCATCGCCAAGTAACCCCTTCCCCTTCAATTCAAAGTCAGCCGCTGTAGCGGTGAGGACGAAGTCATGCCTGAAGAAAATGCACTGAAGCTCAATCGCGCCGCACGCGACGTGATCGCGGAGCGGCAGCGACAAGTGTCCGGCGAGGGCTACACGCTCTATCGCGATGATGGATACATCAAGGGCGAAATGGCCGATGCCGCCGCTGCCTACGCCACCTGCGCTGGGCAACCTAAGAGCCAGACAACCCTCTGGCCATGGGGCACCGGAACGTTCAAGCCCAGCGATGACCGCCGCAGGGGTCTGGTGAAAGCCGCAGCATTGCTCCTTGCTGAGATCGAGCGACTTGACCGACTGCCGCTGATCAAGCACTGGCCAGTCAAGCGCGACGAAAACGGATTTTTCCAGCACCCCGACTTGCCCGACTTTGACGAGGGCGATGGAGAACGCTGCAAAGCCTGGATCGCTGAGCAGGGCCTGCAGGTGGAAATGGTCAGCCTCGAATACCACAGCGACGAAGCGATATCCGAGCGCTACTTCGAAGCAGGCGACCCGGACTGCAGCTACTGGGAGCCAGATCGACCTGATGGGGATCACTGGTTCTGCCTGGCCATCCACGATACCGATGACGGCCCGGTGTGCTGGTGGGCTCGCCGAGTGGTGACGCCATGACCAAGCCAATCAAAGAACGTCCGGTCCTGTTCTCCGCGCCGATGGTGCGCGCCATCCTGGAAGGCAGGAAGACGGTCACGCGGCGCGAAGTGAAGAAGCAGGCCGCGCTGGATTGCTTGGCCGCCGGTTTCGAGCCTGCGTTTCTGGCGCTGCCCGGCAACTCTGACCTTTGCCCTTACGGCCGACAAGGCGACCGTCTATGGGTGCGCGAGACCTGGCAAGACGTTCATCCGATACAAGTTTCTGATGGCCGCTACTCGCAGACAGGGCGCGCCGGAATTCCAGGGCCACCCGGGGTCACCTACCAGACCATCTATCGTGCCGATGGCCCATATCCGAAGGTGTTCCATACCCACCACCATCCTTATCGCGGGCTGGAGCCGCATCCCGATCATGGCTTCAAAGCTCCAGCGGACAGCGGCTATACAGGTTGGACACCTAGCATCCACATGCCGCGCTGGGCCAGCCGCATCCTGCTTGAGATCACTGATGTGCGGGTCGAAAGGCTACGGGAAGGCGAAGGCGAGACGGCATTCGAAAGTCGATACATCGCTGAGGGGATCCACCGCATCCATCACGGCGATGGCGAGTATTACTACCACCCATTCAGCAGCGAGCCAGGTCCTGGAAACTGGATCGATCCATATGACGCCTGGCGAGAGCTATGGGTGGCGATAAACGGGGCCGAATCCTGGAACAACAATCCGTGGGTGTGGGTTGTTGAGTTCAAGCAGGTGATGCCATGACCGACTTGATCGTGGTGCACACCCCCACCCTGAACGGCGCCGCCCTTGACTGGGCGGTAGCCCAGGTCGAGGGCATCGAGGTCGCCATCGCCGCCCCCCACTACGGCACCGACTGGCGCGTCTACCGGACAGAGTCCGGCGGCAAGTACTCGCCGTCGACAGACTGGGCGGTTGGAGGGCTACTGATCGACAAGCATCAGCTCACCGTCAGCTCGCCACAGGCGCTTGTGCACCGTCACACGGGCTGGGAGCCGTCCGGCATTTGGTCGGCGTGCACTTGGACGAATGATGGCTACGGCGCCAGGTCCCACGGCTGGCATCAAACAAGCGCATTGATAGCCGCGTGCCGGGCGATCGTGCACAACAAGCTGGGCGACACCGTGCAGGTGCCCAAGGAGTTGATCCAATGAAGCGAGCCAATCCGGCAGACCTTCGCCGCGCCGTCGACGTGGCTCATACCTACGTCAAGGCCGGCATCCTGTTCGTGCCCATGCCAGCCCTGAACCAAACCGACCATGATGCTCTGGTCGCGCAGTCCGCCGAACGTTTGGAAAAGATGGCTCAACAAGCTGAACAGGTGTCGCCATGACCGTCTATGTCGACAACATGAACGCCCGCTTTGGCCGAATGAAGATGTGCCACATGCTTGCCGACTCGGACGAAGAGCTTCTCGCTATGGCCGACAAGATCGGCGTACAGCGTCGCTGGCACCAACACCCCGGCACTATCAAAAGCCACTTCGACATCTGCACCAGCAAGCGTGAAAAGGCCGTTGATTTAGGCGCCGTCCAGATCGACTACCCCCGGTGACGTGGCGAAAATCATGAAAGCCCGCCGCGCTGCGCTAGCCAAAACACAAGTCTGACCCCCTTCCCTCCCACCTATAGAGCCTGCCGGTAATCGGCGGGCGGAGTATTGCCATGTCCGCACTTGATCGATTCCACGAAGAAGCAAACGACGCGCTCGAGCGGATCGCCGCGCGCCTGCCGGCCGAGGCAGAAATCTGCCTGGCCATCTACATGCCCGGCAAACCTGATTCGGACATCGTCCTCAAAGGCCCTTCCACTTCGCTCGATGAGGTGGTCTCAACGCTACGGCGGCGCGTCCTGACCATCGACGGTGACAACGCCTACAAGCGCGATCTGCTCGACGCGGTTGTGGGCGCCTTGGCGGTGGGAGCTCAGAACCGCAATCCGCCTCCGCCAGGTCATTGGGGTCAGCGATTCTGGGACATTGGCCGTGAAGAGCGGGCGCTTACAGATGAACTGGTCGAAGCGTTGAAGCTCACTCGCGAAAACCTCCGAGCTTGCCAAGCCACCATCCACCTCTGTGGTGGCTTCGATCCGGCATATGTAAACGACGCCCAGGCGGCTATGAAGGTAGCCGATGCGGTGCTGGCGAAGACTTCCGAATAACCCCTTCTGCCGCCACGCGCGGAACGGAACATCCTATGGAACCAGAAATCATCCACATCCCCGAGCTGGCCAAGATGCTCGGGCGTACTGAGTCATCCATCCGCAGCGCGCGGCAGGCCGGTGCATCCTGGCTGCCGCCCTACTTCAAGCAGGGCAGCCGGATTTGCTGGCGGATCGACACCGTCCGGCGTTTTTTGAGGGAGTGCGAGGAAGGCCGGCATGTGCCGGTCCGGCCAGGACGGAAGCGCCAAACGCCCCCAACCCTGGCCAGCGTCAGTTAGCCGAGCTTATCGGCGAGAGCATCCGGGCAAAGGTGCGTGTAGCGCTTGAGCATGCTCAGTGTCTTGTGCCCGGTGATGGATGCCACCTCCATCATCGAAAGTCCCTTCTCGAATAGCCTGGAGGTCCCTTCATGGCGCAAATCATGGAAATGCAGGTCGTCGGCCTGGGCCGCGCGGCAGGCCTTGCCGAAATAGAGCGTCACCGAATGAGGCGCGAGGGAGAACACTTTGCCATCCAGTCGGGCAGGCAGCGACTCAAGCAGCGCTCGGGCGCGAACGGAAAGCGGCACCATCCTTCGCGAGCCATTCTTGGTGTCTTCGAGCAGCGCGTGCTTGCCACGTACGTGCTCGCGCCGGAGCATCAGCAGTTCGCTGCGCCGCATAGCAGTCTCGATCGCGAGCTCGATCACTGCGGGCATTTCAGCATGGATCTCTCCAGCGGCTTTGATGACCGCGGACAGCTCCGCCTTTGTTGGCCGGCGATCCCGCTCTCGGCTGCCCTTCGGCATGCGCAGTTTCGTCACAGGGTTGCTCAGTCCCTCTATCCCCCAGTCCTTGATCGCGACCGTGTAGAGATGGCTGATCAGGGCCAGCCCCAGGCGAACGGTGTTCGTGGAAGCGCCCTCTGCCAGCCGCGCATCGCGGTATGCAGCCAAATCGGATGAGCGAATCTCGGCCAGCGACTTGTTCCCGTACTTGCTCTCCGACCAAGTCTTGATCCTGGTCTTCTCCTGAACAGCACCTTTCTTGTGCACGGTCACTTCGCGCTGATAGCGGCCGAGCGCATCAGCAAGCGTGGTCGACTCGGCCTCACGGGTATCGACAAATCGCTTGCGCGACATATCACCTTCGATTTCGGCTGCCCAGCGCTGAGCATCCGCCTTCGTGTCGAACGAGGCAGAAAGCGCGGGATAGCCTTTTTTGCGGATCTTCGTCCGCCAGGTGCCGTTGGGGCGCTGTTCGATAGTAGCCATGTTGCGGATTTTGCAGGGACCCCGCGGGACATGCAAATGATCTGAGTGTCCCAGAATTGTCCCCAATGTCCCCGCCTACAAAATCCGCAGGCACAAAAAACCCCCGCAGCCCAATGGCTACGGGGGTTCAATGATGGAGGCCGAGGTCGGAATCGAACCGGCGTAGGCGGATTTGCAATCCGCAGCATAACCACTTTGCTACTCGGCCTCAGACGCGAAACAAACCGCTGCTTCGCGAAAACAAACTAGCGCAGGAGAGATACTTCAAACCTTGAGCTAACCTTTTGATTAACCTGGATTTTTCTCATTCCTGCCTCAGGAATGGACGCAATTCTGGACTGCTTTGGAAAGCTTGTCAACACGCAGTATAAAAAACTTCCGCCACGCGCCCTTCCCGTCCAACCTCGACACACAGTATCAGAATCCCACCGCATGTCCGTCGCGACGACTGTCGCTGGCGGCTACGTAGCCGTGATCGGCATCGTCGGAGAGTCGCCAGATGAACTGGCCGGAACCGAAGTCCATATAAGGATCCTCCACCGACTTGAGTGCATGCCCTCTGCCGGTCAAGCCGCTGACCGCCTCGGCGTTCATAGTGGATTCGAGGTCGACCGAGAAATCCCGGTTGACCTTCCAGCGCGGCGCGTCGCAGGCCGCTTGCGGCTGTTGCTGGTAATCCAGCATGCGCACCAGCGTTTGCACATGGCCTTGCGGCTGCATGTCCCCACCCATGAGACCAAAGCTCATTTGTGGGATACCGTCCTTGGTCAGGAACGCCGGAATGATGGTGTGGAAAGGTTTCTTTCCTGGAGCCACGACGTTGGCCGATGCAGGGTCGCTGGAAAATCCGGCACCGCGGTTCTGCAAGCTGATGCCGTAGCCTGGCACGACGATGCCGGAGCCAAATCCCATGTAGTTGGACTGGATGAACGAGACCATCATACCGCTCTCGTCGGCCGCTGTGAGGTAGACGGTACCGCCGGATTTGGGCATGCCGAAGCCAGGGTGACTGGCCTTGACCGGGTCGATCAACCGCGCACGATTGGCAAGGTAAGCAGGATCGAGCATCTGCTCAGGCGTCACCGCCATGCTGGCGGGGTCGGCGACGTAGCGATAGACATCGGCGAATGCGAGCTTCATGGCTTCTATCTGCAGATGCTGTGATTGCGCCGAATCAACCGGCAGGGCCGCCAGGTCGAAATGCTCGAGTATGCCCAAGGCGATCAAGGCCGCAATGCCTTGGCCGGCGGGTGGAATCTCATGAACCTCATGACCGCGGTAGCGTTGCGTGATTGGCTTGACCCATTCGGGCTGGTAACGGCGCAGGTCATCCAGCGCCAATCCTCCACCGGTTGCCTTAGCGTAGCCGGCAATGGCCTCGGCAATCTCGCCTTCGTAATAGGCTCGCCCGCCCTGCTGACCCAGCAGCCGAAGGGTACGGGCTGCCTCCTTGAAGATGAACTTCTCACCGGTAACAGGGGCGCGGCCGCCCGGCATGAAGGTGTCAGCGAACCCGGGCTGGTCATGCAGGGCTGGAATGGCCGCAGCCCATTTGTGTGCGACGATGGGGGCCAGGGTAATCCCTCGCTCGGCGATCTCGGCGGCCGGCTCCATTACATCGGCGAACGGCAGTTTGCCGAAGCGCTCGTGCAGCGCCGCCCAACCCGCCACTGCGCCGGGAACGGTCACCGCATCCCAGCCCCGAACCGGCCGCTTGACGTGCCCTTGGCCATCTTCGCCGTAGCGCTGGCGAAAGTACTCCAGATTCCATGCATGCGGCGCGGGGCCGGAGGCATCAAGCCCATGCACCTGCTGACCGTCCCAAACCAAGGCGAAGGCATCGCTGCCCAGGCCGTTGGAGACTGGCTCGACCACAGTCAGGGTAGCCGCCGTGGCGATGGCGGCATCGATGGCATTGCCACCTGCCAGCAGAATCCGCACCCCAGCCTGCGCCGCAATGGGATGGGAAGTCGACACGACATTGCGTGCGAACACGGGAATACGGGTGGTGGGGTAAGGGTTGTGCCAATTGAAAGTCATGGACGTATCTCTAGCGTTGAGTGTTTCGAGCCGCACCGGGCTCCCAGAAAATCACCCGCCGTTGCAGCCAGCGGATGAATTGCGCGCCGCACAGACCGATCAGCGCCAGCAGCACCACGCCGGAGAACATGGTCGCCAGGCTCATGCTCACCGAGCTCGAAGCGATCAGGTAACCCAGCCCGCGCTGCGCCGAGAGAAACTCGCCGACAACCGCACCAATGAGCGCCAGGGACACACCGATTTGCAGGCCTGCGAAGATTTCGCCAGCAGCCGAGGGCAACTTGACGTGCACCAGCAAGTACCAGCGCGAGGCAGAAAAAACCCGGCAAGCATCAAGCAATTCCGGAGGGGTGCGGCGAATGCCGTTGACCGTATTGACGAACAGGGGAAAGAAGCAGACCAGCGCGACCAGCACGACCTTGGACGCCATGCCGAAACCGAACCACACCAGGATGATGGGTCCCAGTGCAATCTTCGGCGTGGCTTGCAGACCGATCAACAGCGGATAGACGAAGCGCTCGAACGTTTGCGATTCGGCCAGCGAAGCACCAAGCACGATCGCCAAAACCCCGCCGATGAAATAGCCGCTGAGCATTTCCGCAAGCGTGGCGCCGATGTGAGGCCACAGGCTGCCGTCGGCGAAACCGCTGACCAGCGACTGGAATACTGCGCAGGGGCCTGGCAGTACATAGTCTGGTATGGCAAACACCGCCACGGCCAAGGACCACAACAGAATGACCCCAGCCAGGCTGATGAGCGGGTACAGCATGGCAGTGAGTCTATTCATGGGTGAAGTGCCTGCGCAGGTGTTGGCAAAGCGCCGTGAATTCAGGATCGGCTAGGGTTCCAAGGGTGCGCGGTCTGGCCAGGCAGATGGGTAATTGCTCGATGATCCGTCCGGGCCGCGGCGACATGACCAGGACCCTGTCGGCCAGGAATACGGCTTCCTGGATGCTGTGAGTTATGAAAAGCACCGACTTGCGGTGCTGACTCCAGATGCGCTGCAACTCCAGGGTCAATGACTCTCTGGACAGCGCGTCCAGCGCGGCGAAGGGTTCATCCATCAGCAACAGATCGGGATCGTGCAGCAACATCCGCGCGATCCCTACGCGCTGCTGCATGCCGCCGGACAACTCGAACGGGTAGTCCTTGGCGAAGGGTGCAAGCCCCACCAGTTCCAGCAGGGCCATGGCGCGTTCCCGCGCAGGCCCCGTCGGCAAGTCCAGGGTCCGTGCCGGCAACAGGACATTGTCCAGCACGGTCTTCCATGGCAACAGATTGGGTTTCTGGAACACCACGCCGGTGTGGCGTCCGGGGCCGGAGACTGTGTGCCCGGCGAGTTCTATACGCCCGCGTGAGGCCGACAGCAGACCGGCGGCCAGCTTGAGTATCGTCGACTTGCCGCACCCGGAGGGGCCCAGCAGGGCAACGAACTCACCAGGCTGTATGCTCAAATCGATGTCAGCCAGCGCTTCGATCGCACCGCGCCGAGTGGCGTAGGTAACCCCGACACCGTGCAACGCCAGAGCAGCGCTCATGGGCGTTCACCCTGCGCGCTCACGGCGCGATCGAGAAATGCCAGTACGACATCCCAACTGCGGCGGTTGGCCTGGGCATTGGCCAAGGCCGTACCGCCGCCGCTGATCACCACTCCGGCTACCGGATGACGCTTGGCAATCAGCGTAGTGGGCACGTAGGGAAAACCGATGGCGTGCCCGGCGCCTTCATTGCATAGGTGCTGAGCCGGCCACGGATGCCCCGCAGCGCTCAACGCTTCGACGATGCGCGTACAATACTCAGTCGATGGCCAGAAGCCATCGTCGCTACCCGAGATCAGTAACACCGGACCGTTGATGCGCTCCACGGGAATACGTGCGGCCGCCACGTTATCGGCGGCCTGCTCCACTGTGCTGAAAGCGGGCGCCTGACGAATAGGCACCCCAGGTATCGGCGGCTGGTCGAAAGCGGACCAGTCGGCATGGACGTTGTTCCGCCAGACGTTGGGCAGCGGCTGCCCCTGCCACGTCCAGGCATCGGCGTCGCGGGCTTGGCCCGGGCGTCCGGCGCGCAGGGTGCCGTGCACAACGGCACTGGGTACGTAGCCGATCACTGCCGATACCTGGTGTGCAAAGGTACTGGCCAACAACAACGCCAACTCACCCCCGCGCGAAAGGCCCGCCACGGCGATGAAATTATGACGAGGGGCGAGACTGCGCTGCGCCCACTCCAGTGCCGTTTGAAAGTACTCCAGCGGCGTATCAGAAATGTACTCCGGGCGCCCCGGTGCTTTGAAATAAGCGAGCGCTACGCCAATGTAGCCATGGGCGGCATACAGCGCAGCGCGCTGCTCCGGCGTGCCGCCACCCGAGCCATTCAAAACGATGACCACTGGAAACTGGCCGTTGCCAGCGGGGAGAAATACGGTGCCCGACAGGCCGGCGTCGACGATAGGTCGACGACTTACTCCGGGGGCCAGGAATCTTTGGCCGAAAGTCGCGCAGGCAAGGCCGCCGCGCTCGTCCTCGATCTCCACATCGATGTTCAGCGGTGCAACGCTCTCGCTCAGCGATGAGTCGAGCGGTTCGCGGATCTGGCGCATGGCCCATACGCAGGCCATGGCTTGCGGCACATCCCAGTCGCCCGCCACCGGCGATTGCGCGTCGAGGTCCAAGCGACCGTCATCGGCAATCCGAAAATCCGCCTGGCTGCGCCACTGACTGCCATCAGGGTGCGCCAGCGTGGCTGTAAGCCTGGCGATTCCGGGCGTTGCACCGCGCGCCGTTATGCGCCGCGGTTGGTCGATCAGGCCGTCAGCCGCATCGATGAACAGTTGCAGGCTCACTTGGCTCCCTCCGCACGCTGACGCAGCGCTGACTTGTCGAAATCATTGAACGAGGTCACGAACTCATTGGAGAAAATTTGCTCAACCGGCAGTTCGGCAGTAGGAAATTCGCCAGCGGCAGCCATGGCGCCAATCGCCGCGCGGATCACCTTCAGGTCGTACTGCCCAGGCGTCCGGGCGCTGCCGTCAGGCCGATAGAGGGTGCGCTGCAAGCGTCGGCTGAGTAGAGTCTTGGCCTCTTCAAGGCCTTTGCCATCGGCGTCGGCCGGTTTGCTTTCCGGATGCTGCCGCCAGAAAGCCTGCACGCAGAACGCCGGATTGACCTCGCAGACGAACTGCGCCTGGGTGTAGGCACGACCGAAGCGGCGGATCAGATCAGGGTTGTCTCTGAAGGTGTCCTGGTGGGCGATGAAGCCATTACCCGGATTTTCCTGAAAGACATCCGGGTAGGCGATCCGGCGAATCGCGGTACCTGAAAGCTCCAGCATGTCGTCCCAGCTACTGTTGAAGTTCAAGGCATCGACTTTTCTGCTGCGTAACGCCTGAAATCCCGCGCCCAACGCGCCCACGGCCACGAACTCGACGTTCTCTCCCGGTTTCAGGCCGGCGACCTTGAGCGCCGCGCGGCTGTTGGGCAGGGTTCCCCACGTCAGAGCGCCAACGCCGATCTGCTTGCCCTCCAAGTCAGCCAGGGTCTTGATCGGAGAATCGGCCAGTACGGCGTACTCCAAGGTCTGGCTGGGCACACCGTTGTAGAAGTAACGCACCGGCAGCGGGTCCTTGCCGTGGAAATAACTGGAGATGACCGGCTCCGCCACAGGAAAACCGAAGGTGACTCGTTTGCTGGCGACCTGCGGCAGCAAGGCACCGGCGCCCTGGAAGATCAGTACCTTGACGTCCAGCCCCTGGTCCTTGAACAGACCCAGCGCCTCGGCCGCTGCGTAAGGGGCGCCGTCATGCACGGCGGGCGGAATCGCCAGGGCAACGGTGACCTCGTCGAGAGCATAAGCTGGAGTGGCACACGCCAGGGTGAGCGGCAGTAGAGACGTGAGGCGCATATCGGATTCCTTGACCTGATGGGGATTGGGCTATTCGTCCGCTGCCTGAAGCCGCCGGTGGGCGTCCTGCAGCAAGGTGGTGCGGTCGATCTTGTTGGTTGTCGCCAACGGCAAGGCGTCGACGAACCAGATCCTGCGCGGGTGCTGGTAGGCCGGGGCATGCTCCAGCGTGAACGCTTTGATCTGCGCCTCGCTGGCGTCCGTCCCCTGGCGCAGCACCACGAAGGCCATGGGCTTGAAGCCCTTGATGTCGTCGACCACCGCGACCACGCAGGCCTGCTGGACCGCAGGATGGCGCTCCAGAAGCTTCTCCACTTCGCCGGGATAGATGTTCTCCCCCCCGCTGACGAACATGTCGTCGCGGCGCCCGACATAGGTATAGAAGCCGTTGCGGTCGCGCTGAAACACGTCACCCGTGCTGTAGAAGCCGTCGGCGTCGATGGGGGCTGGCAAGTCCGGACGCCGGTGATAACCGATCATCAAGCCGGGACTTTTCAGCTCCAGAACGCCCTCTTCGCCCAGGCGCCCGGCAGCATCGCGCAGGCGCAGCTGCACCTGTGGATGGGCGTGACCTACCGATAGCGCTGGACTGGGCAGCCCTTTGGGATGCTGGCCGAAAACCACCGGGCCACCCTCGGTAGTACCATAGGCATTGATGACCCGCGCATTGGGCAGCAGATGATGAATGCTGTGGAGCAAGCTGGCGCTGACCGGCGCCGAGCCCATTCGGATCACCCGTACCGAACTCAGATCGGCCTGGGCCAATTGCGCCTGTTCCTGCAGCATCATGGCGATCATTGGCGGCACTGCCGTCAGCCAGGTGCAGCGATAGCGCTGGATGGCATCGATGTAACCCACTGCGTTGAACTGCGCCATCAACACCGTGGTTGCTCCGCAGGCCAAGCTCAGCAACGCCAGCGCAAGCGCATTCATGTGGTACAGCGGCGCGGCGATGAGCGGGCGTTCCTGCCCCAAGGGCGTAGCTTGCAGTCGGGTCCGGACCACCCACAGTTGGGCAGCATGGCTGAGTACCACACCCTTGGGTTTGCCGGTGGAGCCGGAGGTATAGAGGATCAAGGCAGGCTCGTCTGCCCGGGGCTGGAAGCTTGCGAACGGACCCGCGTCGAGAAATGCGTCCAGCCCGCGCTCGCCGCCCCGGACCAATGACACTTGCGCCAAGTTCACAGGTACAAAAGACGCCCGTGGTTCATCGCAGAACACCAGACGAGCGCCGCTGTCGGCGATCACGTACTCGACCAGCGCCTGCGGAAAACGATGGTTGACCGGCACGGCGACCAGACCTGCGCGCAGGATGCCCAGCAGCACTGCGATAAATTCGACGGAGTTTGCGGCCAGCAACGCGATGCGCTCGCCTTGGGCATAGCCACGGGCGTGCAGGCCCCGAGCGACACCACTGGCCAACCGATCCAACTCATCGAAGCGATAGCAGGTCTCGCCCTGCTCGCCATCCAGCCCGATGAAGGCCGCCTGATCGGCAGGGCTGTGCGCACCGACGACGTCCCCCAGATTTCGAATGGTCAGCCTCATGCAATGAACTCGAGCAACAGGTCGAACGCCGGCACCGCAATGGTCACTCGGGCTGCCTCGACGCGATGGTCCAGGCCCAGGCGCGCTGCGTGCCGCGCGAGCAACAACGGATCGGCGCCGCGAAACGTGATTGCCGCGAAGCGTTCGGCGCGCGGCGTGAGGGCTTGGGCCAAGGCTGCAAAGCGCTCCGTAAGCGTGGCCTCATCGATGATGTCGAGCACGAAGCCTGAATCGAATGCACCCAGTTTGGCGTATTGTCGACGGGTCGCTTCCGGGTCCTGGCTGACCACAGTCAGGCCGGCCAGCACCGTGGCGCCATTGGCATGGCCCAGCCACTCGGGGCGCCAGACCAGTTCCGGCGTCTGGTGATGGCAGAAGTAGACGCGACCTGCCAGGAACTGCCCGGGCACCAGGCGTACAGTGCCGAAGCGCGCTTCTGCCGCCGCGCCATCGATCTCCACCGGCCTGGAAAAATACTGCACCGGCTGTACCCGAAACCCTCGGTCCAGCAACGCTGCGTGGGTAGCTTTCGGATCAGCCGTGGCGACCACTAGTCCATCAATGCCACGCGGGCTGTCGAGGACCTCCAGGCGCAGGGTATTGGTACCCAATGGCAGGCCGATGAGCTCTAGATAACCCTCGGTGAACATTACCAAGTGGTTGATCGAACCCAGCGAGTGATGCCCCTGCGGTGTCAGGGTAAACCCCAACTGCCTGAACAGCGTTGCAGCAGCCTCGGTATCGAAGCGGGTGTTGATGACCAGATGATCCACGGCGACGCTCATGCTTCAGGCCTTTGCCGCAGGCGTGGCGTACACACCCCGACCGCTGGCGACCAAGTGGCCTTGGGCGTCGAACACCTGAGCCTCGGCGACCGAGAACTGCTTGCCGAACTTGATCACCTTGCCGCTCGCCCGCAAGTTGCCTTTGGCGGCACGGTGGTAATCCACACGCAGGTCGATCGTGGGCACGCCCTTGCCGGTTTTGGATACCAGGGCCCAGTCGGCCGTCAAATCCACCAACGCTGCGAGAATGCCGCCATGGGTGTAGCCGCCTTCGACGTTGACGACCCACTCTTCACGCCATGTGGCACTCAACTCGATGCTGCCCTCACCGACTTCGAGCACTTGCAGGCCCAACCATTGGTGGTAGGGGCCTTTGAGCAAAAGGGACTGGATTTCAGCGGCAGTGGGCAGGGTGACTTCAGTCATGGATGTATTCCTTTCAAGTGGAGAATGAACTTGGGCTGCGACATGACTCGCCGCAGCCGACAGGGCGATCATGGTGTGATGACGACCTTGCCCAGAACTTCGCGGTCGCGGATCAGCGCCAGCCCCTCTGCGGCCTGTTCCAAGGGCAGGACGCGATCGATCAGCGGGTCGATCTTGCCGTCGGCAATCAGGTCGAGCAGCCCGACCAGGTTCTCTTCGTAGAAACTGTTCGAACCCTTGATGTTGAGCTCGAAGCTCCACACGTAGCGCAGGTCTTCCTTGGGGTCATGCCCGGCAGTGGCACCGCATACCAGCAAGGTCCCCCCACGCTTGATGCACTTTAGCGATGGCAGCCAGGTATCGCCGCCGGTGAAGTTGATCACCACATCAACGCCCCCTTCGTAGTTGCGCCGCTGCGGTTTGCCGTACTGGGCAATCGCCCACTTGGAGAAATCAGTGTCGCGATAATTGATGACATGATCGGCGCCCAGGGCTTTCAAGCGCTCGGCCTTGGCATCGCTGCCAGCGCAGGCGATCACTTGCGCACCCAGCAATTTCGCGAGAATCACACTGGCAGTGCCGACCCCGCCGCTGGCACCGAGGATCAGCACCCGATCACCCGCCTTGACCGTGTCATGCGTCACCAGCATGCGATGAGCCGTGCCGTAAGCCACCGGCAACGCAGCCGCTTGTTCGAAACTCACCGCATCGGGCAGACGAATGAGTTGGCGGGCATCGACCAGCGCGTACTCGGCCATGCCGCCGTCGACCATCTCGCCCATCAAACCCACGTCTGGCTTGAGCGGATTGACCAACACCCGCTCGCCTTCCTGCCAACCCGAGACCCCGTCGCCAATGGCGCTGATGGTGCCCGCCAGGTCCAGGCCGATCACTACCGGCAGCGGTACCTTGATGCCCGGCATACCCTTGACGGTAAAGACGTCGTGGTAGTTGAACGAGGAGGCGCCGACGCGGATCAACACGTGCCCGGCTGCGACGGCCGGGATCGGCTTGTCGGTGACGACGTGCAGCCGGTCGAGGTCGCCGTGTTCGTCGAGTACCAGGGCTTTCATGGTTGTGCTCACAGTCGTTGTCTCCAGGGTCAGTTGAGGTGTTTGGATTGGGCGTAGGGTTCGGTCGCGAACAGGTCAGGCGTCAGGTCACCCTTGATCAGGCCGCCCGCAGCAAACACCTGATGCTGGCGACGCAGTGTGTCCAGGTCCTGAGGCTCGAAGGCCAGGCGGTTCATCGCGTTCCATTGGCCGGCATAGACCCGTGCGTCGTTGTCGGGCAGATTGGCGCTCTTCTTCAGGATCGCGACCACTTCATCGGGATGGGCGTCACCCCAGGCCAAGGTGTCACGCAGCGCTGCGATGACCTTTGCCACGGTCTGCGGATGGCCATCGACCAACCCGCTGCTGACCGCGCCGACACCGATGTACGGCACCGCATCGCTTTTGGTCAGGGTTTTCCATTCCTCGGCAAAGCTGCCCAGACGCTTGAGTTTGAGCTCATCGCCGACTTGGGCGATGGTCACCGAACGCAATGCGGCGGCGTCCACCTGGTGCTGAGCGAGGAACTGCGCAAGCCGCGACTCGTTGGCGCCCACCAGTGAAAAGTCGTTGCTGCGGATGCCGTGATTGCCTTCGAGCACCGCGCTGGCGATCACCGCCACCGACGAGCCGGCAGGCGACATGCCGATCTTCTTGCCCTTGAGTTCGGCAAGGGTGTTGACCGGTGAATCGGCGGGCACTACGAATTGCACATCGGCCGGCTGGGTCGCGGCGAAGATCTTGATCGGCACGCCTTCCGCCGCCGAGCTGAACACCCCGGCCAAAGGCGCGCCGAAAGCCAGATCGATGGAGCCTGCAGCCAAGGCACGGACCGGCGCATTGACGTCGGGAAAGTGGAAAAACTCGGCGTCAATGCCGCGCCTGGCGAGGAAATCCTTGGCCTCCAGTACTGAGCCATAACCCAGGCTGACGCCGCTGGTCCAATAGCCGATCCGGACTTTCTCCGCCGCTTGGGCAGCAGCCGACAACGCAGCGCTCGCGGCAAGCGCGGCGACGATGATCAATTTGCGCATCTGGGGTTCAACCTTATGAGTTAAAGACTGTGGGTTTTCCAACGGAACAGCCAGCGTTCCAGGGGTTTGAGGACCCCGGCTTCAAGCAACAACATCAACGCCACCAGCAGCACCGTCCAGGCAAAGACCTGATCGCTTTGCACCAGGTCCGCCGCCTGGCGCAGGCGATAACCGATGCCGTCCGACGCACCCAGCGTTTCCGCGACCAGCGACACACGCCAGCCGAAACCGAACGCCAGGCGCGCACCGGCAAAGAAATGAGGGAGGATGCTGGGCAGGGAAATTTTCAACAGAATCTGCAGGCGCGACATGCGGAACGACTGCGCCAACTCGACGTATTGCCGCTCCACCGTCTGCGCGCCCTGCCAGACGTTGGTGAGGATCAACGGCATGGCGGTCATGAACACCACGAACACCGTAGTGGCATCGGAAATACCGAACCAGATGATCGCGAAAATGGCCCAAATGGCCGATGAGACCGTATTGAATACCGCAAGCAGCGGTTCGAAAAAAAGCGCCAGCATGCGGCTTGTGCCTAATGCCAGCCCGAGCGGCGTGCCCACTAGCACTGCAAGGAAAAACCCGCTGAAAACCCGCCCCATGGTCGCGCCGACGTCATGCAAAAAGGTTTCGCTGTGCAGCAGGCTAGTCAGCGCAGCGAAGACCTTCTGTGGACCGGGCAGTACGAACGACGGCATCCTGCCGGCGGCGTACCACCACACCACCGCAACTACGGCAAGCAGCGCAAGACGCTGCAATACAAGGCTGGAATAGTGTTTGGCCTGTCCCATCTCAGACCTCCAGCCGCAATTGCCGGACGTGCTCGGTCACCGCAGGATCGGTCGGGATACGCGGCCGCGGAAGTGTCAGCGACTTGACCGCGCGCACGCGCCCTGGCCGCGGATCGAGAATCACCACGCGGTCGGCCAGCACTACCGCCTCTTCCACATCATGAGTAACGAACACCACAGTCATGCCAGTAAGCGCGTGCAGGCGCAGCAGCTCGTCGTGCATCTGCCCGCGAGTGCTGGGGTCAAGTTTGGAGAACGGCTCGTCCATCAGCAGAATCCGCGGCTCCACCACCAGGCTGCGCGCCAAAGCGACCCGGCTGCGCATGCCGCCGGACAATTGGTGTGGCCATGACTTGGCGAACGGGACCAGGCCGACCAGTTCCAACACTTGCGCTACCCGCTGTGCCCGCCTGCTCTTGCCCAGCGAAGAGGCCTCCAGGCCGAACGCAATGTTTTCCTGCACACTCCGCCACGGCAGCAAGCGATCTTCCTGAAACATGTAGGCAATTGCCTGCCAATCGTGAAAACGCTCGGCGGGCACCCCCTCGATGGAGAGGGAGCCATGGTCGGTCGGTAGCAACCCGGAGAGAATGTTGAGCAGCGTGCTTTTGCCGCAGCCCGAGGTACCCAGCACGGCGACGATCTCCCCTTGTGCTACATCCAAAGAGATATCACTCAACACCTGCAGCCTATCGAAGCGCTTGTTCAGCCCTCTGGCGCGGAACGCCGAGGGTGCGAGCTCGATATTCAGGGCCGCGTTCATCGGGCGAACCTCGCCGCTAGCATCGGCAGTGACGCTCCGGCTTCGCGAAGGCTGGCATAAACTTTTTCGAGAGTCATGGCCTGGAAGGTTTCGATGTGCCGGCGGGCAATGGACTCCACCCGTTTAGCATCGCCTTCCTCAAACGCGGTGATCAGCGCATTGTGATCGTGCTTGATCTCGGGTTTGGTGCCCTGCACGTTGAACCCGAGCGCCACCAGCCGGCTCATTTCATCCATCAGACTGGACAGCGTCCGCAGCAATCGCTCGTTGCCCGTGGCTTGGGCGATCTCCAGATGAAACGCCTTGTTGGCATCCATGAACACGTCGATCTGGTCCGGCAAGGGGGTCAGATGCCTGACCCGGCAGGCCGCCTCCAACGCTTTGAGTCGGGAAACATCCACCCTGCCGACCGCCAAGCGCGCGGCCAACGGCTCCAGTTGCACACGCAGCGTGAACACTTCCTCCACATCTTTCACGGTGATGGCCGCCACCTGGTAGCCCTTGCGTGGACGCGACGTGACCAGATGTTCGTGGCACAGCCGGGTCAGGGCAATGCGGCAGCTGCTCTTGCCGATGTCGTACATCTGCATCAAGGCAGGCTCGGTGATGTTCACGCCCGGCATCAAGCGGCACGACAGGATGTCACGACGAATGCGCGCATAGGCGGCATCGCCCTGGTTGCTACTATCGACACAAATGTCCGACGCGACGGATGACAGCGACATGAACGACCTACCCAAGTGTGTGAGCAGCTCACAGCGTTGGTCTGTGAGGCTTACTGGAGGCCGCTAAGCTAAAACAATTGCGGTTGAACTCGAACGATTTGTTTGGGCTATGAATATGCCGGGAGCGCATATTGTGAGCGGCTCAGCGTGCGTAGGACGTGAGCATGTGAGTCGGCAAGGGATGGGCACGGTCTGAAAAAAGCAGCGTAGACGGTCGTCTCGGAGCTGATAGCAGAGTTTCGAACGGCCTGCCGGGTTTTTTCGAGGCAACGAAAAAAGGACCCGAAGGTCCTTTTTTCAATGATCAGCAGAATTCATGAAATCCTGCAGATCCAATTTGGAGCGGGAAACGAGACTCGAACTCGCGACCCCGACCTTGGCAAGGTCGTGCTCTACCAACTGAGCTATTCCCGCGTCGTGTTGACGGGCGCCATTCTATCTAATCGGCGACACCCGTCAAGCCTTTGATTCAAAAATAGTTTTATTTTTTCTCAGCGGTCGTGCGCAAGTGTGGCCAGGCGGCGCGCAGGTATTGCAGCATGGACCACAGGGTCAACGCGGCGGCGACGATCAAAAGCGTATAGCCGACGATGACCCAGAAGGTCACTGCCTTGGGGTTGGCCAGCAGGATGACCAGCGCCAGCATCTGCGCAGCGGTCTTCCATTTGCCCATGTTGGACACTGCCACCTGGGCCCGCGCGCCGATCTCGGCCATCCACTCGCGCAGCGCGGAAACGACGATCTCGCGGCCGATGATGATGGCAGCAGGCAAAGTCAGCCAGAAGTTGGCGTGCTCCTGCACCAGCAGCACCAGGGCCACCGCCACCATGAGCTTGTCGGCCACCGGGTCGAGGAAGGCGCCGAACGGCGTACTCTGCTCCCAACGACGGGCCAGATAGCCATCCAGCCAGTCGGTGGCTGCCGCGATCGCGAACACCGTACTGGCTGCCATGTAGCTCCAATGGTAAGGCAGATAGAACAGCAGTATGAAGAACGGTATCAGCAGGACGCGCAGTACGGTAAGCAAGTTAGGGATATTCATCGGCACAACTGGCTGCAAGGTGAGATGGCATTCTACTCGCTGTGCAGGTTCGCATAAATCGACTCTGCCAGCTTTTTACTGATTCCCGGTGCCTTGGCGATTTCCTCGACACTGGCACGGGCGATTTCCTGTAGCCCGCCGAAATGCTTGAGCAGTTCGCGACGGCGCTTTGGCCCGACGCCTGCCACTCCTTCAAGGGTGGAGGTACGTCGGGTCTTGCCGCGCCGTGCACGGTGACCGGTGATTGCAAAACGGTGGGCTTCGTCACGGATCTGCTGGATCAGGTGCAGCGCCGGCGAATCACCCTTGAGCGTGAACTCGTGAGCCACGTCGTTGAGGTACAACGTTTCGAAGCCGGCCTTGCGCGTCGTGCCCTTGGCCACGCCGAGCAGGATCAGGTCGGGTATGGCCAGCTCGTTGAGGACGTCCCGGGCCATGTTCAACTGGCCCTTGCCACCGTCCACCAACAGCACGTCTGGCAGCTTGCCCTCGCCTGCCTTGATCTTGCTGAAGCGCCGCATGAGCGCCTGATGCATGGCCGCGTAATCATCGCCTGCGGTAACGCCATCGATGTTATAGCGACGGTAATCGGACTTGATCGGCCCTTCGGGGCCGAACACCACGCATGACGCCACGGTGGCTTCACCGCTGGAGTGGCTGATGTCGTAGCACTCGAGGCGCTGCGGGGGCTCGTCCAGGTTCAGCACCTCGGCCAGCGCATCGAAACGCGCGGCGACGTGCTGGCGGTTGGCGAGGCGTGCGCCCAGCGCCTGCTCGGCGTTGGTCACCGCCAACTGCTGCCAGCGTGCCCGAGTGCCGCGCACGCGATGGCTGAGGCTCAGCTCGCGTCCACGCAGGGTGTCGAGGGCATCGAGCAACGCTTCGTGGTCTTCGGGAATGACGTTGACGATCAACTCGCTGGGCAGGTCGCGCTCGGAACTGCCCAGGTAGTACTGCGACAGGAACGCCGACATGACCTCGGCGACCTCCTCTTCGATACCCACTTGGGGAAAGAAATTCTTGCTGCCCAGAACCCTGCCGCTGCGCACGGTGATGAGGTGCACGCAGGCACCGCCCGGATTGACGAAAGCGGCGATGACGTCGACGTCGCCGCTGCCGCCTTCCATGCTTTGCTGGTCCTGCACACGGCGCAGCAGGCCGATCTGGTCGCGCAGTTGCGCAGCCTCCTCGAACTGCAGGTCCATCGCCGCCTTCTCCATGCTGGCCGACAGCTCATTGGTCAGCTGGTTGCTGCGCCCTTCCAGGAACATCACCGAATGGCGCACGTCCTCGGCGTATTCCGGCGCTTCCACCAACCTGACGCACGGTGCCTTGCAGCGTTTGATCTGGTGCTGCAGACAGGGGCGCGTACGATTCCTGAAATAGCTGTCCTCGCACTGACGCACGAAGAAGGTTTTCTGCAGCAGGCTCAGGCTTTCACGGATCGCCCCGGCGCTTGGGTACGGGCCGAAGTATCGACCCTTGGCTTTCTTGGCGCCCCGGTGAATGCTCAACCGTGGAAATTCGCCGTCGGACAGAAACACATACGGGTAGGACTTATCGTCACGCAGCAGAATGTTGTAGGGCGGCCGCCATTCCTTGATCAGGGTCTGCTCGAGCAGCAGCGCCTCGGTCTCGTTGGCAGTGATGGTGGTTTCGATCTGGTGGATCTTGCCCACCAGCGCGGCCGTCTTGGGTGCCTGGCCGGTCTTGCGGAAATAGCTGGCAAGACGCTTCTTGAGGTTCTTGGCCTTGCCCACGTACAGCAGGCGCATGGCGTCGTCGAACATCCGGTACACGCCCGGACGTCCGCTGCAGGTGGCAAGAAAGGCACTGGGATCGAATGGAGCGGTCATGGTCAAAGGTTGGTGTCTACCATGCCATGCCGGACCGCCAGCAAGGTCAATTCCACATCACTGGTCACGGAAAGCTTCTCGAAGATCCGGTAGCGGTAGGTGTTGACCGTCTTTGGCGACAGGCAGAGCTTATCTGAGATGATCTGGACCTTCTGGCAGCCAACGATCATCAAGGCAATCTGGATTTCCCGTTCGGACAACAGGTCGAACGGCGAATGGCTGGTCTGTGGCTGAAATGACTTGAGCGCCAGCTGTTGGGCAATCTGTGGGCTGATGTAGCGCTGACCGGCGAAGACCAGGCGAATGGCCTGAACCATTTCTGCCAGCCCTGCGCCCTTGGTCAGGTACCCCGCCGCACCAGCTTGCAGCAGGCGCGTGGGGAATGGGTCTTCCTCGCAGACGGTCACGGCGACCACCTTTATATCGGGGTGGCTGCGCAACAGTTTGCGCGTGGCTTCGAGACCACCGATGCCGGGCATCTTGACGTCCATCAGGACCACGTCCGGCTTGAGATCGCGGGCAGACTGCAGCGCCCCCTCGCCCGACTCCGCCTGGCCCACGACCTGCAGATCATCGATATCGGCGAGCATGCGCGTGATACCGGTACGGACCAGGTCGTGATCGTCGACTACTAGAACCCGAATCAAACGGACACCTCGTAATAGTGGTCTCGGGGAATGCCGCCACAGTAGCAAACATTGCCCCCTTGGACCTAGCTCAAAGCGTCATGGATATGGCGTTGCACGTCGATGCGACAATTAATCAGGACGCTTTGCAGGCGCTATTTTTTTCTGGACCCTGCCGCGTACCGAATAGTTCGCCGCCATCTCGGCCATGCTGTTGGCCAGATTGCTCAGAGCTGCTTGCCCAGACGTAGGAAGTATCCGATATGTCTCTAGGACTTTTTCCTCGCCTCCGCTGAGTGCCTGCTCGGCGAGGGGTGTCCGGCGCCCCAGCACGACATACAGAACGTCGACGCCTATCGTCGAAACAGCTGCCAAATAGTCGGCTCTGGGGGATCTTTCACCATTTTCGTACTTGCCCTGGGCATTGGGTTCCACCCCGCCCACTTGGCCAAACTCTCGTTGCGTGAGCTCCAGACGCTCGCGCTCTTCCCTTAGTCGGGGACCGATTCCAGTCATTTGAATGTATAATCCTTTATCGAAACACCCGAAACGGTGCTGAAAAATACTACTTTGAACCATCTAAAACGGACTTGAACTATGCATGGTATACGGACTGCCGCACAAGCCAGGGCCTGGCTCGATCAGCAAGGGAAATCGGTACAAGAGTTTGCGCGCGAGCATGGCGTGGACCCAGCCACCACCTATCAGGTGCTGGCCGGACGCAAGAAAGGACGGCGTGGCGAGGCGCACAAGGTCGCCGTGCTACTGGGCATGAAGCTGGGCACCATCACCGTCACGCTGGAGCCCGGCCAGCGCTGACAGGGGCAGCGCCGGGGACGCCGTCAGTGGCCGCGTCTGGGCAGGACAAGCTCCATGCGCAGAAAGCTGTCCTGCTCGCCCACCACTTCGAAACCGTTGCGGCTGTAGAGTCGCTGCGCGGGATTGACCTTGAACACCATCAGTCGTATTCGCGGCAAGCGCTCACTGCGCGCCAGCAGCGCGACCTGTTCGAGCACCCATTGACCCACGCCTTGCCCACGATGCGCCGGAAGCAGATGCAACTCGCGAATGAACAGGGCCTGGGTATCTCTGGAAAGGCTGATGTAGCCCAGTGATACCGTATCGCGGCAGATCACCCGGTTATCGCGCCAGTGCCAGGCCTGGTCGAAGCCGGCGTCTAGCCAGAGCAGGTCGTGCCGAGCGTAGTAAGGCAGCATGGCCTGCCGAGTGAGGTCTCGGGCGAACCGCAGATCGGCATTGGCAGCAGGCCGTAGGTACAGAGTCATCGAATTGTCTCTACTGCGAGAATGGGCTTGAATCCTTCGCCACGGCTGAAGTAAGCTCCAGCCATCTACCGGAGATGCACAATGTCGCACAACACCCTCAGCCCTGCATCCTTGCCTGCGACCTGCGCAGCAATGACGGCTGTGCGTGCACCGGTAAGCTTTTATTTTGGGTATTGGTTTAGCCACTGGCGCGCCTGATACCCATCTCGGCGCCCATTTCGTAGGGGTCGCCTGACAGAGAATTCTCAACCCCCGGTCGGCTCCCCGACCGGGGGTTTTTGCTTTTCAGGGTTTCACGCTTTACAGCACATCATCTTTCTACCGGCACTTTCGCCACGAATCGAGGAACGCTTCATGACCTACTTCACTTATTACCGCTTCGACACTTGCGACTTCTGGCGATTTAGCAACCTCCGTTCGGGCCAGCCTGCCGCCTCCGACCGGTCGCTCATGGGTGGCATGACCCTCAGTCCAGATTCCCCGGCACTTTGTCGAACACCTTGATAGGACAGCGCAAGCGGGCAACCACCCCGCCGCTGTCCAGGAACTTGATCATGAACAACAGCCTGACCGCTCTGCCTCGCACCACCCTCGTCCAGCCCCACGCTGTGAAGGACGCCGCCAATACATCGGCGACCCATCGCCTGCCCAGCCATTTCGCGCTCAAGCAACAGCTGCCCGTACCGGACCCACTCGCGGCCCAGGTACAAAATCACCGTCTTGCCATCCGCGCCATTCTCGAAGGCCGTGACCCACGCCTGCTGGTGGTGGTCGGCCCCTGTTCCTTGCACGATCCAAAGTCCGCACTCGAGTACGCCCGCAACCTGAGCCAGCTGGCCCACGAGCTCAACGGCGAGATGCTGCTGGTGATGCGCGCCTACGTGGAAAAGCCACGCACCACGGTGGGCTGGAAAGGCCTGGCGTACGATCCTTACCTGGACGGCACCGACGACATGGCGGGCGGCCTGACCCTGTGCCGCGACCTGATGCGCGAAATGCTGACCTTGGGCCTGCCGCTGGCCAGCGAAGTGCTGCAGCCAATGGCAGCGGGCTACTTCGATGACCTGTTGAGCTGGGTCGCAATCGGCGCGCGCACCACCGAATCGCAGATCCATCGCGAACTGGCCAGCGGCCTGGGCATCCCGGTGGGCTTCAAGAACGGCACCGACGGCAGTGTAGGCGTGGCCTGCGATGCCATGCGCAGTGCGGCACACGCTCATCGCCACTTCGGTATCGATCCGCAAGGGCACCCGGCGATGATCGACACCACCGGCAACCCCGACACCCACCTGGTGTTGCGTGGCGGCCACCGAGGCCCGAACTACGACCGGCAGAGTGTCGCTCAAGTCCATCACGACCTGGCCAAGGCAGGCGTGAAAGCGCGGATCATGGTCGACTGCAGCCATGCCAACAGTGGCAAGGACCCTCTGCGTCAGCCAGCGGTGTTCGACGATGTGCTGCAGCAGCGCCTGGACGGCGATCGGTCGTTGGTGGCGGTCATGTTGGAAAGCCACTTGCAGGAAGGCAATCAGCCCATCAGTGGGCACATGCGCTATGGCGTGTCGGTCACCGATGGCTGCCTGGGCTGGGCGGCCACCGAGCAGTTGCTGCGCAAGGGTGCCCAGCGCCTGCGAGGGGTGGCCGACGCCTGAGGCATCAGCGCTTGCGCTTGCGTGTGCCGATCTGGATCCAGGTCGGCGCATGGTCGCTGGCGTGTGCCTCGTTGCGCACCCAGGCATCCACGCCGGCGTCCGTCAGGTACGGCGCCAGTGCCGGGTTGAGCAGCAGGTGATCGATGCGCAACCCGGAATTCTTCTGCCAGTGCTGTCGGAAGTAGTCCCAGAAGGTGTAGATGCGCTCTTCCGGGTACAGCGCGCGTAGCGCGTCGGTCCAGCCTTGCTCGAGCAGCCGCGCATAGGCTTCCCGACTTTCGGGTTGCAGCAAGGCGTCCTTGAGCCAGGACTTGGGGCTGTAGATGTCCTGATCGGTGGGCACTACATTGTAGTCACCCGCCAGTACGACAGGATGATCGCTGGATTGCAGCGTACTGGCGTGCTCGATCAGGCGTTCGAACCAGGCCAGCTTGTAGTCGAACTTGGGGCCTGGCTGAGGGTTGCCGTTGGGCAGGTACAGGCAGCCGACCAGTACACCGTGTACGGCTGCTTCCAGGTAGCGGCTCTGCTGCTCGTCCGGATCGCCGGGCAGGCCTCGGCGACTCTCCAAAGGTTGCGCGTCCCGAGCCAGGATGGCAACGCCATTCCATGACGACTGTCCGTGCCAGAGGGCACCGTACCCTACGGCTTCCAACGCGCTGGCGGGGAAGTCCTTGTCGGCTGCCTTGAGCTCCTGCAGACACACGATGTCCGGCTGATCGCGTTCCAGCCAGGCGATCAGGTTGGCCTGATGCGCACGGATGCCGTTGACGTTGAAGGTGGCGATCTTGAGTTTTTTCATCCGTGCCGGGCTCCCTTGGCTGACTGGCCTTGCATGTGACCTTGCGCAGTCGCAATAGGTCGTGGGAGGACAGCGCCTGGCAGGCAACCAAATGGATACGACCGAGTCAAACCAGTACGCCTTGAACACCGGAGATCACCATGAAAATGCTTCCATTCGCTGGGCTGGTGCTTAGCCTGGCGCTGCTGCAAGGCTGTTTCGACAGTGCTGACAAGAGCACCACCAAAGGCAACAACGACGGCACACCGTCCTCGGTGCAGATGCAGAAGCCGGATCAATCCAAGGATAAATAAATACCCGCGCCTGCCCCTGCAGGCGCTTTCATGAAATGATGGCGACTTCCCCGTCCGCTGTCTCCGCGCACAAGGATTGTCGCCTTCATGCCGTTGCAACTCGCCGCTTCCAAACGCCGATATTCGCGTCTGCTGCTGCCCTGGGTAGCGGCAGCGGTGCCATTGGTCTGCGGCGCGCTCATTTTGAGCTGGGAAGCCGACCGTTCGCTGAACTCGGCGGCTGTGCGCACCAGTCAACTGGCGATCGAGCAATTCGAACTTATCCTCGACAACGTGGCGGCAGCCGCCGATGCAGTCCTGCCGCTGTCCGGCCAACCGTGCGCTCAAGTGCAACCGGCCCTGCTCGATCAGGTCACCCGGCGGCCCTTCGTGCGCTCGGTGAACCTGATCGACGCCGGCACACTGTATTGCAGCTCGCTGTCCGGCGACGTCAGCGAAGCAGTGGACCCGCTCGACTACGTCGATGGACAGTTGTGGCTGCTGGCGGGCAATCCGGTGACACCTGACCGCGGCTTGTTGATCTACCGTGCCACCCGTGGCCAGGCCAGCGTATTGAGCACCGTCGACGGCTATCACTTGTCCAACGCCTTGCGAATGATGGGCTCGGCCAACGCGATCACCCTGCAGGTGGGTCCGAACTGGATCGAGGCCAATGGCAAGGTTCATCAAGGCACTGCACCCGTGTCGGCGGTGGCCCACACGCAGCTTAAGTCTGCGCGTTATCCGTTCAGCGTCGTCAGTGGCTTCCCGGCCGGGGCCCGCTGGACCGTGATTCGTGAACAGTACATCGGGATGTTCGCCCTGCTGCTGCTGATCGCGGCGGTTGCCGGTGGGCTCTGCCGGTGGGCCATGAGCCGCTCCCCATCGCGCTACCAGGAACTGCAACGCGCCCTGGATGCAGGGGAGTTCGTGCCCTTCTTCCAGCCCATCGTGCTCAGCCAGGGGGGCACCTGGGCCGGTGTGGAGGTGTTGATGCGCTGGCAGCATCCGCGTGAAGGCCTGGTCCGTCCGGATTTGTTCATCCCCTATGCCGAAGACTGTGGATTGATCGTGCCCATGACCCGCCTGCTGATGAAGCGCACGGCGCACCAACTGGCGGCCTGCCTGGATCACCTGCCGGAGGGTTTCCACGTCGGCATCAATGTCACCGCGCGGCATTGCCAGGACCCGGCGTTGTTCGACGACTGCAAGGCATTCCTCGATGCTTTTCCGCAAGGCCGGATCGCCTTGACCCTGGAGCTGACCGAACGTGAGCTGATCCAGCCCTGCGCCGAGATCCACGGGCTGTTCGACCGTCTGCGTGGACTGGGCGTGAGCATTGCGATCGACGATTTCGGTACCGGCCAGTCGAGCCTTAGCTATCTGCAGCAATTCAAGGTCGACCTCCTCAAGATCGACCAGAGCTTCGTAGCCATGATCGGCGTCAACACCCTTTCGCGGCATGTGCTGGACAGCATCATCGAGCTGTCGGCCAAGCTCGGCCTGCAAGTAGTGGCCGAAGGCGTGGAAACCGAGGAGCAACGCGCCTACCTCGCGGCACGGGAGGTGAAGTACCTGCAAGGGTATCTGTTCGCCCGGCCCATGCCGCCGACGGATTTCGAGCGGGCACTGCGGCAGGGCTGAAAGCACGGCCTCTGAACGCACAGGTTGTACCCTGCTCGGCTGCCTGAGATCATTGTCGGCTCAGTCAGGTTTTTGCGTTTCGAGGCTCCCCTTGTCCAAAGGCATCATCACATCCGTCACGGCGTCGACCTTGTTCGCCGTGATGTATTTCTATACCTCGTTGCTGGCGCCCCTGAGTGGCGAAGAGATGTTCGGCTGGCGCATGCTGCTGACCCTGCCCTGCGTGACCCTGTTCATGTGGCTCAGCGGCGATCTGCCGCTGATCGGCAAGGTCTGGCGTCGCATTGCCCAGCGCCCGGTACTGTTGCTCGGCTCGATCGGTACCTCGGCGCTGATGGGCGTGCAGCTGTGGCTGTTCCTCTGGGCACCGCTGCACGGGCGCAGCCTGGAAGTGTCGTTGGGGTATTTCCTGCTGCCGCTGACCATGGTGCTGACCGGGCGTCTGGTGTATGGCGAACAGCTCTCGCATCTGCAGAAACTGGCGGTACTCTGCGCCTCCTGTGGTGTGGGCCACGAATTGTTCCAGCATGGCCGCTTCGCTTGGGAAACGCTGCTGGTGGCAGCCGGCTACCCGGTGTATTTCGTGCTGCGCCGCGCGTGCCGCAACGATCACCTGGGCGGGTTGTGGACGGACATGTGCCTCATGCTGCCGGCGGCGCTGTTGTTCATCGTGCAAGGGCATCTGTCATCGGCGGATATGGACGCGCGACCGCTGCTGTACGTGCTGATCCCGATTCTGGGGGTGATCAGCGCCTCGGCATTGATCTGCTATGTGATGGCCAGCCGCCTGCTGCCGTTCAGCCTGTTCGGACTGCTCAGCTATGTGGAGCCGGTGTTGTTGGTGGGTGTGGCGCTGTTGCTGGGCGAGAGCATCGCGCCAGACCAGTGGCTGACCTACTTGCCGATCTGGCTGGCGGTGCTGGTGTTGATGTTCGAGGGGGCCAAGCATCTGGCTCGCTCGCGTCGCGCGGTGTGATACCGCGCTAGACGTCTACTGGCTGCTTGCGCAGGAGCACCTGCTTGACCCGACGCTCCTCGACCGTCAGCACGGTCAGGGTCCATTGCTCCCACTGCAGGGTATCGCCTTGTTTGGGCAAACGGTCGAGCAGGCTCATGACCATGCCCGCCAGGGTTTGGTAGTCGTTGGTCGGCGGCGCATCGAAACCGATGCGCGTCTGGATCTGCCTGAGGTCCAGTGCGGCGCTGACGCGATAGCCATCGTCCTGCTCGACGATGTCCGGGGCCTGCACCTCACTGGCGTCGGGCAGCTCGCCTGCGATCGATTCGAGAATGTCGGTCATGGTCAGAATCCCGATGAACCCACCGAACTCGTTGACCACGAACGCGATGTGCGTGGACTGCGCGCGCATCTGCTCCAAAGCGTTGAGAATGCTGAAGCTTTCGAGCAGATTGATCGGCTGGCGCGCCAGGCTGGCCAGGCCCGGTGCCTCACCGGCCAGGAGTTGCTTGAGCAGCTCTTTCTTGTGAACGAAACCCAGCGGCTCGTCGACCTGACCCTGAGCGATCAATGGCAGGCGTGAGTAGGACGACTGCATCAGGGTCTGCTCGGTGACTTCCCGCGACGCGTCCAAATCCAGACAGTCGACCTGGGCACGCACGGTCATGATGCTGCGGATCGGCTTTTCGGCCAGGTTCAGTACCCCGCTGATCATCACCCGCTCGCGTCTGTCAAACAGCGCTTCGCTCGGCTCCTCCCCTACCAGGTCTTCGATTTCCTCGTCCATGGCTTCGCTGGCCGGACGGCGACCGCCGAGCAGGCGCAACACGGCGTGGGCGGTGCGCTCGCGCATCGGCCGGTCCTGGTGCTTGTGTTTGCGCCGTGCCCGCGCGATCTGGTTGAACACCTCGATCAGGATCGAGAAACCGATCGCGGCGTACAGGTAGCCCTTGGGAATGTGGAAGCCCAGGCCTTCGGCGGTCAGCGCGAAGCCGATCATCATCAGGAAGCCCAGGCACAGCATGATCACCGTCGGGTGGCTGTTGACGAAACGGGTCAACGGCTTGCTGGCGACGATCATCAGGCCGATGGAGAAGATCACCGCGATCATCATGATCGACAGTTCATCCACCATGCCCACGGCGGTGATGACCGCATCCAGGGAGAACACCGCATCGAGCACGACGATCTGCGCAACGATCGGCCAGAACAGTGCGTAGGTCTTGACCCCAGCGCGCTGAGCGACATGCCCTTCGAGCCGTTCGTGCAACTCCATGGTGGCCTTGAACAGCAGGAAGACACCGCCGAACAGCATGATCAGGTCACGCCCGGAGAACGTCTTGCCGAACACTTCGAACAAGGGCTCGGTCAGGGTCACCATCCAGGAAATACTGGCCAGCAGGCCCAGACGCATGATCAACGCCAGGGACAGGCCGATCACCCGCGCGCGATCGCGCTGATGGGGCGGCAGCTTGTCGGCGAGAATCGCGATGAACACCAGGTTGTCGATGCCCAGAACCAGTTCCAGGACGATCAGGGTCGCCAGGCCGAGCCAGGCCGTGGGGTCGGCTAGCCATTCCATGGAAGGTTACTCGTCAGGCAGGGGAAGGATGTTGCGGGAAGCGCGGGACTGCAAGGTTCCGGGAGGGGGTTCATAGAGGTCTTGAGTAGTTTCGGAATCTGATCCTACCGCTGCCAGAACAAATTCCTACAGTGGGAAAGTATTTCAAAGATTGTATACCTGTGCCGTCACCGCCGAAGCCGCCGTCGCGCTTCTATCGATGAGATCGATAGCAAGCTTAGTATCTACCTGAAAATCAAGCACTTGGTGCGGTGTTCATCATTCACGCTGATAGTTACCTTCGAACCATTCGATTCGTCGATGGTCGCGCCCGCGCCGCATCATCCGCCCCATCGTTAATGCTCCCTTAACTCACTTGGCGGATCTGCACATGCACCAGTCACTCACTCCGTTGCGTTTCCCGTTGGCGGCCCTTGCGCTGATGGTGATCAGCGCCTGCGGCAAAACGCCGGACGTTGCTCAGGCCCCGCCTGCTCCCAAGGTCACCGTGGCTCAGGTGCTGGAACAGCCGGTCAATGAATGGGACGAGTTCACCGGACGCCTGGAAGCGCCGGAAACCGTCGAGATCCGTCCACGCGTGTCGGGCCAGATTGACCAGGTAGCCTTCACCGAGGGCGCCCTGGTGAACAAGGGCGACCTGCTGTTCCAGATCGATCCGCGGCCGTTCCAGGCCGAAGTGCGACGCCTGGAAGCACAATTGCAACAGGCCCGCGCCAATTCCGTGCGCAGCGACAACGAAGCCCAGCGCGGTCAGCGCCTGCAGGCGAGCAACGCCATCTCCGCCGAGCTGGCCGAAACCCGCAGCAGCGCCGCGCAGGAATCGCGCGCCGCGCTGGCCGGCATTCAGGCACAGCTGGACTTGGCCCGCCTGAACCTGAGCTTCACCCGCGTGACAGCGCCGATCAGCGGCCGCGTCAGCCGCGCCGAGATCACCGCCGGCAATATCGTCACCGCCGATGTGACGCCGCTGACCAGTGTGGTCTCCACCGACAAGGTGTACGCCTACTTCGATGCCGACGAGCGGGTGTACCTCAAGTACACCCAACTGGCCCGGCAAGGTCAGCGTGGCCAGACCACCCCGGTCTACCTGGGCCTCTCCAACGAGCCCGGCAACCCGCACCTGGGGCACATGAATTTCGTCGACAACCAGGTCAACCCCAAGACCGGCACCATCCGCGGTCGCGCGGTGTTCGACAACAAGGACGGCAGTTTCACCCCTGGTTTGTACGCCCGGCTGAAGCTGGTGGGCAGCGCCACCTACTCGGCCGTGCTGATCAAGGACGAAGCGGTAGGTACCGACCTGGGCAAGAAATTCGTGCTGGTGATGGACCCGGACAACAAGGCCGCCTACCGCAGCATCGAGCTGGGGCCCAAATTGGAAGGCCTGCGCATCGTGCGCAGCGGCCTGAACAAGGGTGACCGCATCGTCATCAATGGCCTGCAGCGCGTCCGGCCCGGTGCCCAGGTCGATCCCGAGGTTGCCCAGATGGCCAGCCCCGCGACCCTCGCCGCCCTGGCCGAACAGCGCCAGGCCCTGGAAGCCAGCAACACGCCCGCAACGCCGGTCAAGGTTGCCAGCGTTTCGACTCCACGCGGTTAAGGGATCACTGCGATGAACTTCTCTCAATTCTTCATCAAGCGGCCGATCTTCGCCGCCGTGCTGTCGCTGATCATTCTGATCGCCGGCGCCATCTCGCTGTTCCAGCTGCCGATCAGCGAGTACCCCGAAGTGGTGCCACCGACCGTGGTGGTGCGTGCCAGTTTCCCCGGTGCCAACCCCAAGGTCATCGGTGAAACGGTGGCCGCGCCTCTGGAGCAGGCCATCACCGGTGTGGAGAACATGCTGTACATGTCCTCGCAGTCCACCGCCGACGGCAAGCTGACCCTGACCCTGACCTTCGCTCTGGGCACCGACCTGGACAACGCCCAGGTGCAAGTGCAGAACCGTGTGACCCGCACTCAGCCAAAGCTGCCTGAAGAGGTGACCCGGATCGGCATCACCGTGGACAAGGCCTCGCCGGACCTGACCATGGTGGTCCACCTGACCTCCCCCGACCAGCGCTACGACATGCTCTACCTGTCTAACTATGCCACCTTGAACATCAAGGACGAACTGGCCAGGCTCAACGGCATCGGCGACGTGCAGCTGTTCGGCATGGGCGACTATTCGCTGCGGGTCTGGCTGGACCCGAACAAGACCGCGTCGCGCAACCTGACGGCCACCGACGTGGTCACCGCCATTCGCGAACAGAACCGCCAGGTCGCTGCCGGCCAACTGGGCGCCCCGCCTGCGCCCAATGCCAGCAGTTTCCAGCTGTCGGTCAACACCCAGGGTCGCCTGGTCACCGAGGAAGAGTTCGAGAACATCGTCGTGCGCGCCGCCGACGACGGTGAAATCACCCGCCTCAAGGACATCGCCCGGGTGGAGCTGGGCTCCAGCCAGTACGCGCTGCGCTCGCTGCTCAACAACCAGCCGGCAGTGGCCCTGCCGATCTTCCAGCGGCCCGGCTCCAATGCCATCGACGTGTCCAATCAGGTTCGGGCCAAGATGGCCGAACTGAAACAGTCGTTCCCTGAAGGCATGGACTACAGCATCGTCTACGACCCGACCATTTTCGTGCGCGGTTCGATCGAAGCGGTGGTGCATACCCTGTTCGAAGCGCTGATCCTGGTCGTGCTGGTGGTGATCCTGTTCCTGCAGACCTGGCGGGCGTCGATCATTCCGCTGGTGGCGGTACCGGTGTCGCTGATCGGCACCTTTGCGGTGATGCACATGTTCGGCTTCTCGCTCAACGCGCTGTCGCTGTTCGGCCTGGTGCTGGCCATCGGCATCGTGGTGGACGACGCCATCGTGGTGGTAGAGAACGTCGAGCGTAACATCGAGCTGGGCCTGGAACCGGTGGCCGCCACCGAGCGGGCCATGCGCGAGGTCACCGGGCCGATCATCGCCACGGCCCTGGTGCTGTGCGCGGTGTTCGTGCCGGCAGCGTTCATTTCCGGCCTCACGGGGCAGTTCTACAAGCAGTTCGCCCTGACCATTGCCATTTCCACGGTCATTTCGGCGTTCAACTCGCTGACCTTGTCGCCGGCACTGGCGGCGGTGCTGC
>NZ_DJUS01000034.1:0-42435 GCF_002438365.1 Pseudomonas sp. UBA6276 | reverse complement strand
TGATCAGCGCCAGGTCGACCTGCGTCAGTACGCGCGGGATGGTCGCCGCTTCCAGCTCACGGATCTTCAAGCCCTTGGGGTTCTCGACGATGTCCTTGGTGGTGGCCAGGATGTTGCTCTGGTCCTTGAGGCGAATCAGGCCGTATTTCTGCAGCAGCAACAGGGCACGACCGCCGTTGGTGGCGTCGTTGGGCACCACCACGTTGGCGCCGTTGCCCAGCTCGTCGAGCTGCTTGATCTTGCTCGAATAGGCGCCCAGGGGCTCCAGGTGAACGCCGGTCACGGCGACCAGATCGGTACCCTTGCCCTTGTTGAACTCATCCAGATACGGCTGGTGCTGGAAGAAATTGGCGTCCATGTTCTTCTGCGCGACCTGGACGTTGGGCTGGATGTAGTCGGTGAACACCTTGATGTTGAGGTCCACGCCCTGCTCGGCCAGTTGCGGCTTCACGAATTCCAGAATCTCGGCATGGGGCACGGCGGTGGCCGCCACGTTCAGGCTTTCGTTGGCCTGGGCGGACAGTGCAGCGACGGCGGCCATGGCGGCCAGTAGTCTTTTCATCTTCGATTTCCTTTTCGGCCCGTGGGCCAGACCTACGATTATTTGCGAGAGAAGTGCACGACCAGGCGGTCGCCCAGCATCTGCAGCAGTTGGACCATCAGAATCAGGATGATCACCGTGACGTACATCACGTTGTCCTGGAAACGCTGGTAGCCGTAGCGAATCGCCAGGTCACCCAGGCCCCCGGCGCCGACCACGCCAGCCATGGCGGTATACGACACCAGCGTGATGGTCGTCACGGTGATGGCCGCGATGATCCCTGGCAGGGCCTCGGGCACCAGCGCCCGGGTGATGATCTGCCGCGTCGTGGCGCCCATGGCCTGGGTTGCCTCGATGATGCCGCGGTCGACTTCGCGCAGGGCGGTTTCCACCAGGCGTGCGAAGAACGGTACGGTGCCGATGACCAGCGGCGGAATCGCCCCGGCCACGCCCAGCGAGGTACCCACCAGCACCACCGTGGTGGGGATGAGCAGAATGATCAGGATGATGAACGGCAGCGAGCGGACCACGTTGACGATGAACGACAGCACCGCATAGAGCCGGGGCTTTTCGAACATCTGCCGTGGGCTGGTGAGGAACAGCAAAACACCCAACGGCAGGCCCAGCAGGATGGTGAACAGCAGCGACGCACCGAGCATTACCAGCGTGTCGAGGGTGGCCTGCCAGATTTCGCTCCAGTCGACGCTGGCGAAGAAGTTGATCAGGTCCATCAGCGCAGCACCTCCATGTGAACGTCGGCAGCGGTGAAGCGGGCGAATGCCGCGTCCATGTCGCCGCCGGTGATTGCCAGGGTCAACTGGCCATAGGGGGTGTCCTTGATGCGATCGATGCGGCCGGCCAGGATGCTGTAGTCGACGCCGGTCTCGCGCGCCACGGTGCCCAGCAGCGGCGCGTAGGTGGCCTCGCCCTGGAAGGTCAGGCGCACGATGCGGCCCGCCACATGGGCGAAGTCGCTGCGCTGCTCGTTCTCGTCGACCTGCTCGTCTTCCTGAACGAAACGACGGGTGGTCGGATGCTGTGGGTGCAGGAATACGTCGGCCACAGGGCCTTGTTCGACGATGCGTCCGGCGTCCATCACCGCAACCTGATCGCAGACCCGACGGATCACGTCCATTTCATGGGTGATGAGCACGATGGTCAATTGCAGTTCGCGGTTGATCTCGGCCAGCAGTTGCAGGACCGAGGCCGTAGTCTGCGGATCCAGGGCGCTGGTGGCCTCGTCGCAGAGCAGGATCTTGGGGTTGGTCGACAGCGCACGGGCGATGCCGACGCGCTGCTTCTGACCACCGGACAGCTGTGCCGGGTACTTGCGCGCATGGTCGGACAAGCCGACGCGCTCGAGCAACTGGGCCACGCGCTGGTCGATTTCCTTGCGCGACAGGCGCCCGGCCAGGTTCAGCGGCATCGCCACGTTATCGGCGACGGTCTTGGAGGCCAGCAGGTTGAAATGCTGGAAAATCATGCCGACCTGTTGCCGAAAACCGCGCAGGCCGTCGGCATCGAGCGCGGTGACGTCTTCACCGTCGACGATGATCGTGCCACCGCTGGGATTTTCCAGGCGGTTGATCAGGCGCAGAAGCGTGCTTTTGCCCGCGCCGGAGTGGCCGATGAGGCCGAACACCTGGCCTGCCGGCACCGTGAATCGGGTGGGATGCAGCGCGGGAATTTCCCTACCGGCCACGCGGTAGGTCTTGTGGACATCTTGGAACTCGATCACGTAGCGAACCTTGTGGGGCGCATGAATGGGGTAGCAGCTGATAGCCGGGCGCGCATTTTAGCCCAGGCGTCCAGTCGTATTTAGCATTTATTTTCGCCGCAACCTGCGATTTGGCAATAACGCGACTAAAGGTCGGCTTGGCGACCGTTCGTGAAAAAAAAGGAACGCCCCTGCAATTTGTCAGGTCACTTGCTGAGTATTCCTGCCCCATGCCTGCCGTGATCAGGTGAGGGTACTTATCAAAGTCCGTCCACGGACTGCCGTGAACCAAGGAGTTAAGGCCCGATGAGCAACAAGACCCCCCCTGCCGGCAAGAGCGAAGCGGCTGGCACCGACACCCTGGATCGTCAGAACACCAACGCCAAACTGGAATCGCTCGAGCAGTTCCGTGCCGATGGCACCGGACAAGCGCTGCGCACCAACCATGGCGTGAAGATCAGCGATAACCAGAACACCCTCAAAGCCGGCGCACGCGGCCCGTCCTTGCTCGAAGACTTCATCATGCGTGAGAAAATCACGCACTTCGACCACGAACGCATCCCGGAGCGTATCGTCCACGCCCGCGGTACTGCTGCCCATGGCTTCTTCGAGACCTACGAAGACCATTCGGCTCTGACCAAGGCTGGCTTCCTGCGCGACCCGGCGAAGAAGACCCCAGTCTTCGTCCGCTTCTCCACCGTGCAGGGTCCACGCGGCTCGGGTGACACCGTGCGCGACGTGCGTGGTTTCGCCGTGAAGTTCTACACCGACGAAGGCAACTTCGACATGGTCGGCAACAACATGCCGGTTTTCTTCATTCAGGACGCGATCAAGTTCCCCGACTTCGTTCACGCCGTGAAGCCTGAGCCACACAACGAGATCCCGACCGGCGGTTCCGCTCACGATACCTTCTGGGACTTCGTCTCGCTGGTGCCTGAGTCTGCGCACATGGTGCTGTGGACCATGTCCGACCGTGCGATCCCGAAAAGCCTGCGCACCATGCAGGGCTTCGGTATCCACACCTTCCGCTTCGTCAACGGCGAAGGCAAGGGCACGTTCGTCAAGTTCCACTGGAAGCCCAAGTTCGGCACCTGCTCGCTGGTCTGGGATGAAGCGCAGAAACTGGCTGGCAAGGACACCGATTTCCACCGCCGCGACCTGTGGGAATCCATCGAGATGGGTGACTACCCGGAATGGGAACTGGGTGTGCAGATCGTGCCGGAAGAAGACGAACACAAGTTCGAATTCGACCTGCTCGACCCGACCAAGATCATTCCCGAAGAGCTGGTTCCGGTCACTCCGCTGGGCCGCATGGTCCTGGACCGCAACCCGGACAACTACTTCGCCGAAACCGAACAGGTTGCCTTCTGCCCGGGCCACATCGTTCCCGGTATCGATTTCAGCAACGACCCTCTGCTGCAGGGCCGTCTGTTCTCCTACACCGATACCCAGATCAGCCGTCTCGGTGGGCCGAACTTCCACGAGATCCCGATCAACCGTCCGATCGCGCCGAACCACAACGGTCAGCGTGATGCCCAGCACCGCACCCGCATCGACAAGGGCCGTGCGTCCTACGAGCCAAACTCCATTGACGGTGGCTGGCCGAAGGAAACTCCATCGGCACCGATCGATGGCGGCTTCGAGACCTATCCCGAGCGTGTCGATGCGCACAAGGTCCGCGAGCGCAGCGAATCGTTCTCCGACCACTTCTCGCAAGCCACGCTGTTCTTCAACAGCATGAGCCATGCCGAGAAAGAGCACATCATCGCGGCCTACAGCTTCGAATTGGGCAAGGTCGAGCGCGAGTACATTCGTGCCCGTCAGGTCAACGAAATCCTGGCCAACATCGATCTGGAACTGGCTTCGCGTGTTGCCGCCAACCTGGGTCTGCCTGCGCCGACCAAGGGCACCGTATCGGTCAAGCCTTCGTCACTGAAGGAATCGCCTGCGCTGAGCCAGACCAACCTGCTGTCGGGCGACATCAAGAGCCGCAAAGTGGCGATCCTGGTGGCCAACGGTGTGGATGGCAAAGCGGTTGCTGCCCTGCAGAAGGCGCTCAAGGCCGAAGGCGCACACGCCAAGGTTCTGGGCCCGACCAGCGCACCGGTCAAGACTGCCGACGGCCAGACGTTGGCAGTCGACGCTTCCCAGGAAGGTCTGCCTTCGGTGGCTTTCGATGCAGTGTGGGTGCCTGGTGGTGCCGATTCGATCAAGGCACTGAGTGCCGATGGCGTGGCCTTGCACTACCTGCTCGAAGCCTACAAGCACCTCAAGGCAATCGGTGTCAGCAAGGATGGCAAGGCGCTGCTCGAAGCGCTGCGCCTGCAGGAAGATGCCGGTCTGCTGGTGGGCGACGATGACAGCACCATCAAGGCGTTCATCGCTGCGATCGCCAAGCATCGCGTGTGGGATCGTGAACCTGCCGCTAAAGCCATTCCAGCTTAACGGCGCGGTATAAGCACCACTTGGGTCGGTTGTCCGTGCACCACACGGCGACCGACCTTCAGTTGCATTTCTGGCAACTGTTCGCTGACGCGCTGCTTGAGCAGCGCTTCCAGCCGGCGATACTCGCCTGGTTGGGCCACCTGAATGATCACATCACATTGGTAATGAACGACGTCGGTCGCGATGTCGCGCATCTGTGCGCGCAACTGAGGTGCGCTGTGCATCTTCAAAGGCACTGCTGAAACACTGGCGTTCGGATCCAGCACCAAGGCCTTCGGCCGGGCTTCGGCCGCTTTCAGGGCCGCTTCGGCTTTTTCCAGCTCGGCCTTGCGCGCCTGGGCGATCGCGCCATTGACGCCACCGATGAGGGCCGGTGCCTGGGGCATCAACACGCGAGCACGCCCCAGCGCAGTGGCCGCCGCATTGACGTCACCCTTTTGCAGCATCACCTGGCTGCGCTGCAGATAGGCCTCGGCCAACTGCCGCTGCGCTTCGTTGACGCGCGGATCCTGCGGAGCCTGGGCCTGCAGTTTGACCAACTGATCTTCAGCCGTGGCCAGCTCGCTGCTGGCGATGTTGGTTTCCAGCTGTTGCCAGGCATCAGGACCTGCGTCAGCGGCAGGGTCGCGCGACGAAGTCTGGCAAGCGGTCAACAGCAGGGAAAGTGTGGCAAGTAGCAGATAACGGGAGGCGAACGGCTTCATTGCTGCGACTCTCTATTTGCCCAAAAAACGGCCAAGTCTACACCGTGGGGGTGTCGGCGAAAATATGGGCGCCGAAAATCGCTGATCCTGTGCCTGTTTGGTCGAAGCAGACAGGGCCAGCACCTCGAAAACCTCCGTGATGTGATACAGTGAATACAGGTATCACAGAGGAGTTTCTGATATGGCCACCTCCATTCGCCTGGCACCGGAAACCGAGCGGCGCCTCGACTTTCTGGCCAGCAGCACCGGGCGCACCAAGGCTTACTATCTTCGCGAAATCATCGACAATGGCCTGACCGAGCTGGAGGACTACTACCTTGCAGCGCAAGTGCTGGAGCGTGTACGTAAAGGTCAGGAAAGTGTGCACTCGGCAGCGGACGTAAGGAAAGACCTTGGTCTGGACGATTGATTACACCGACACGGCCAAAACGCAGCTGCGCAAGCTCGACAAGCAGGCAGCCAGGCGCATCCTCGACTTCATGGATGAACGCGTTGGCGATCGGGATGACCCACGTAGCACAGGCAAGGCGCTCACCGGTCCGCTGGGCGGCTTGTGGCGATACCGGGTTGGCGATTTCCGAGTGATCTGTGACATCCAGGATGGGGCGCTGCGCGTTCTGGTCGTTCAATTGGGCAATCGACGCGAGGTCTACAGGTAATAACGGCTCGCGCCTGACTCACCCTATCGCTTGGGCAACGCAAAACTCAGCAGAAACAACACCGCGGCACTCACCACGATCGACGGCCCGGCCGGGGTGTCCTTGAACCACGAGAGCGCCAACCCGGCACACACCGCGATGACCCCCAGCACGCTGGCGCCCAGTGCCATCTGCTCGGGCGAGCGTGCATGGCGTTGGGCGGCCGCCGCCGGGATGATCAGCAATGAAGTGATCAGCAATACGCCGACGATCTTCATCGCCACCGCGATCACCACGGCGATCAACAGCATCAAGGCCATGCGCAGACCTGCCACCGGCAATCCTTCGATGCGTGCCAGCTCTTCGTGAACGGTGATCGCCAGCAATGGCCGCCACAGGGCGATCAACAGCCCCAGCACCACCACGCTGCCGCCGACGATCCAGTACAGGTCGGTCGCACTGATCGCCAACAGATCACCGAACAGATAGCCCATCAGGTCGATGCGCACATCGTGCATGAAGCTCAGCACCACCAGGCCCAGGGACAGGGTGCTGGGCGCCAGGATCCCCAGCAGGGTGTCCGAGGCCAGCGGCTGGCGTTGCTGCAGCGTCACCAGCAATATTGCCAGCAGCAGGCAGCCCACCGTTACCGCCAGCGCCGGGCTGATGTCGAGCACGAAGCCCAGGGCCACGCCGAGCAGGGCCGCATGGGACAAGGTATCGCCGAAATAGGCCATGCGGCGCCAGACCACGAACGAGCCCAGCGGTCCCGCGACCACTGCCAGGGAAAGGCCTGCCAGCAAGGCATACAGTAAAAAATCAGCCATGCTTGCAGCTGTCTCCGTGTACGTGAGTGTCACTGACCACGCCGCCATGCAGGTCGTGGGCGTGGTCGTGATGATGGTGATAGATCGCCAGGCTCGGCGCGTGGCTGCCGAACAGCTCGACGAAGGCCGGATCGCCGCTGACCTGCGCGGGATGACCGGAACAGCAGACGTGGCGATTCAGGCAAACCACCTGATCGGTGGTGCTCATGACCAGATGCAGGTCGTGGGACACCATCAGCACGCCGCAGCCATGGCGCTCGCGCAGGCGTGTGATCAGGGCATAGAGTTCGGCCTGGCCGGCCACGTCGACGCCTTGTACCGGCTCGTCGAGCACCAGCAGTTCGGGCTCGCGCAGCAGCGCTCGCGCCAGCAGCACGCGCTGCATTTCACCGCCGGACACCGTCTGGATCGGGCTGTCGATGGTCTGCGCGGCGCCCACTTCCTCCAGCGCCGCCAGGGCGCGCGCGCGATCCACACCCGGCACCAGGCGCAGGAAACGCAGCACCGACAGCGGCAGCGTCGGGTCCACGTGCAGCTTCTGCGGCATGTAGCCGATGCGCAGCCGAGGCTTGCGCCAGACGCTGCCCGAGTCGGGCTTGAGCAGCCCGAGCACGGCACGCACCAGGGTGGTCTTGCCGGCGCCGTTGGGGCCGATCAAGGTGACGATTTCGCCAGGCTGCACGCACAGATGGATGTTATCGAGCACACGTTGGCCGGCGAACTCCACGCTGACCTGGTCCAGGCGGATCAAGGCTTCGCTCATCACGCCCCCCGGCAGGCCGCGCACAGGCCGACCACTTCCACGGTCTGCCCCTCGACGGCGAAGCCGATACCCTGCGCGCTTTCGACGATGGCATCGCTGATGGTCTTGTGCTCCAGCTCCACGGCCACATGGCAGGTGCGACAGATCAGGAACTGGCCCTGATGCGCATGCTCGGGATGGTTGCAGCCGATGAAGGCGTTGAGCGAGGCAATGCGGTGCACCAGGTTATTGTCGAGCAGAAAGTCCAGGGCGCGATAGACCGTGGGCGGCGCTGCGCGACGGCCATCCTGTTCGCTGAGCACGGCAAGGATGTCGTAGGCACCCAGCGGCTTGTGGCTTTGCCAGACCAGCTCCAGTACGCGGCGGCGCAAGGCAGTCAGACGCAGGCCCTGTTTCAGGCACAAGGCATCTGCCTCGCTCAGTGCGTGATGTACGCAATGGGAGTGGTCGTGGGGACGGCTGGCCAGCGGTGTTTTGGACATGAGCGGCGACGAATTCTGATAGAGACGTTATTATGTTACCTGTTCTTGCCCCCGAGAGTGTCCATTGTGGTTCGTATTTTTGCTCTTTCCATCGGTTTGCTCGCCGCTTGCATGACCGCCCTGCCGGCGCAGGCCCAGGTGCGTGTACTGACCAGCATCAAGCCGGTACAGCTGATCGCAGCCGCCGTGCAGGACGGCGTGGGCCAGCCTGAAGTACTGCTGCCGCCCGGCGCCTCGCCGCACCACTATGCGCTGCGACCATCGGACGTACGCCGGGTAGGCGACGCCGATCTGCTGTACTGGATCGGCCCGGACATGGAAGGCTTTCTGCCGCGCGTGCTGGAGACTCGGCAGAAACCCACGGTGACCATCCAGACGCTGCCGGGGCTGCATTTGCGCCATTTCGCCGAGGACAGCCACTCCCACGCCGAGGAAGCGTCGGACCACGATCACGATCATCGACCAGGCACGCTGGACGCCCACCTGTGGCTTTCCACCGTCAACGCCCGGGTGATCGCCACACGCATGGCCGCCGACCTGTCCGCAGCTGATCCGGCCAATGCGCCCCGCTACCAGTCCAACCTGGCGGCGTTCACGCAACGTCTGAATGCACTGGACACCCGCGTGGCCGCGCGGGTTGCGGGTATCCAGGGCAAGCCCTATTTCGTCTTCCACGAGGCTTTCGATTATTTCGAGGAGGCCTATGGCCTCAAGCATACGGGCGTATTTGCCGTGGCAGCCGAAGTGCAACCGGGCGCGCAGCATGTTGCCGCAATGCGCCAGCGGCTGCAGGAAGTGGGCAAGACGTGCGTGTTCAGCGAGCCGCCGATGCGGCCGAAGCTGGCGCAGACCCTGACCGCCGGCCTGCCGGTGACCCTGGCCGAACTGGACGCCCTGGGTGGTTTCGACGAGGCCACCGCGACTGGCTACGAGACCCTGCTGGCCAACCTGGCCGACAACCTCGCCGGCTGCCTGGAAAAGCTCTGACGCTCCTCCCACAAGCCTGAACCCCTGCCCTGTGAGAGAGGGTTCATGCCAGAAGCAGGTTCCTGTGGGAGCGGGCTCTGCCCGCGAAGGCCGCCCCACGATCTCGGGAGCTAAAAAGCAAACGGCAACGCCACCCCAACCTTTTGCCGCAACCCCAAGCGATCCTGAAAATCCTTGGGATCGTGAATCAGCACATCCATCCCGGCAAACGACTGCGCCGCGATCAGGCGCGACAGCCAGAAACGCACACAGGCCACGCGCAACATCAGCGGCCAGAGCTGCGCTTCGGCTGCGGTGAACGGCCGCAGCGCCGCATAGGCACCCAGCAACGCCCGCGCCCGTGGCGCATCCAGCGCACCCTGCTCGTCCGAGCACCAGTCGTTCACGGTGATCGCCAGGTCGTAGAGCATTGGCCCCGAGCAGGCATTGTAGAAATCGATCACGCCGGTCAGGTGCGTGCCTTCGAACATCACGTTGTCACGGAACAGATCGCCGTGCAGGTTGGCCTGCGGCAGCGCCAGGATCTGCGCGTGATGCGCCTGGATCTCGGCCAGGGCCGGACGCAGCAATTCGGCAGCCGCCGCGTCGAGGCCAGCGACCAGCTTTTCGCCCTCCTCCAGCATCCAGTCCAGGCCACGGTCGGTTCGGCGTACCAGGGGTGCGTCCAGGGTTGCCGTATGAATGTGCGCCAGCAGCTCGCCTACCTGAACGCAGTGCTGGTTGTTCGGTGCCTGCACATGCCGACCGTCCAGGCGCGGCTGCAGCAGGGCCGGTTTGCCGGCGAGGGTACGCAGCGCGACCCCGTCGGTGGTGCGCAAGGCATAGGGCACCGACAGCTGCGCGTCGTGCAGCACATCGAGCAGTTCGATGAAGAACGGCAAATCCTGAGTCGGCCCGCGCTCTACCAGAGTCAGTACGTATTCACCCTGCTCCAGGCTGATGAAAAAGTTGCTGTTCTCGGTACCGGCGGCAATCCCCTGGAAGTCCCGCAGACGGCCAAGGCCATAAGGGGCCAGAAAGGTTTCGAGCTCGGCGCGGGTCAAGGGTGTAAACACAGACATGTCGTAGATTTGCCCATACTGGCGCCACAACGGCGGCGCCCGGTTAAATTGAAAATTACAGCCTCACCACTCGAAGATCTTCCAGGCCGGGATCAACATGTCCGGCTGGTCGGAGCGGATGAAATTGTCGTCGGTGCCATCGGCGCGCACCAGAAAGTACGGCTTGCCGTGCTTCGGGGTGATCTTGATGGCGTACAGGAAGCCGTTCTGGCGGTACTCCTGAATGGTCTTGTCGCCGTCCTGGCGAATGGTCACGTCCGGATCGGCCGAAGGCGCATCGTCAGCAGCCTGGACCATCAGCGGGCCGCTCAGCAGCAGTGTCGCGAGCAACAGGCGTTTTACATTGCGCATGATAACCTTGTCCCTTTGTTGTCACAGTTCTTGTTGACATGGTTCTTGTGGTCACAGCTCGGGGCATTCTAACGCCGAGCTCGCCGAAAAGGTTGATTCTGCTCATGAGCAAAGCTCCTCTCGTCCTGGTGGACGGTTCCTCCTATCTGTACCGCGCTTTCCACGCTCTGCCGCCGCTGGCCACCTCCAAGGGCATGCCCACGGGCGCCGTGAAGGGCGTGCTGAACATGCTCAAGAGCCTGCGCCGACAGTATCCGGACAGCCCGTTCGCCGTGGTATTCGACGCCAAGGGCGGGACCTTCCGCGATGCCCTGTACGTCGACTACAAGGCCAACCGACCCAGCATGCCCGACGACCTGCGGGTGCAGGTCGAACCCTTGCACGCGGCGGTCCGCGCGCTGGGCTACCCGTTGCTGTGCGTGGACAATGTCGAAGCGGACGACGTGATCGGTACCCTGGCCCGCAGCAGCGCGGCCGCGGATCGGCCGGTGGTCATTTCCACCGGTGACAAGGACATGGCACAGCTGGTCGATGGCCACATCACGCTGGTCAACACCATGACCGGCAGCGTGCTGGACATCGAAGGCGTGAAAGAGAAATTCGGCGTCGGCCCCGAGCACATCATCGATTTCCTGGCCCTGATGGGCGACAAGGTGGACAACATTCCCGGTGTTCCCGGTGTGGGCGAGAAAACCGCTCAAGGCCTGCTCACCGGCATCGGCGGCGGCCTCAAGGAGCTCTACGAGAACCTCGACAAGGTCCCGACCCTGGCCATTCGCGGCGCCAAGTCGTTGCCGGCCAAGCTGGAAGAGCACCGGGAGATGGCCTTTCTTTCGTACGAATTGGCGACCATCAAGATCGACGTGCCGCTGGACGTCGAAGTCGATCAGCTGATGTGCACCGAGCCGGACCGCGACGCCCTGCTGGAAATCTACAGCGAGCTTGAATTCCGCAGCTGGATCGAAGACGTCGAGCGCGACGCCCGGCGCGCCGGTGAGGAACTGGCCCCGGTGCAGGAGCCGGTGGCCGCCATCGAGGTCCGCTACGAGACGATCCTCGATCAGGCCCGTTTCGATGTCTGGCTGGAGAAGCTCGAACAGGCCAGCCTGTTCGCTTTCGATACCGAGACCACCGGCCTGGACGCACAGCGCGCGCAATTGGTGGGCATTTCCTTTGCAGTCGAACCGCACGAAGCGGCCTACATTCCGCTGACCCATTCCTACATGGGCGTGCCCGAGCAGCTCGACCGCGACACCGTGCTGCTGGCGCTCAAGCCGCTGCTCGAAGACCCGCGCAAGCTCAAGGTCGGGCAGCACGCCAAGTACGACATGAACATCCTGGCCAACTGTGCCATCGGCGGCGTGCAGGAAAACGGTATCGAGGTTCGCGGCGTGGCCTTCGACACCATGCTCGAATCCTACGTGCTCGATTCCACCGCGACGCGGCACGACATGGACAGCCTGGCCTTCAAGTACCTGAACCACACCACCATCAAGTTCGCCGATATCGCCGGCAAGGGTGCCAAGCAGTTGACCTTCGACCAGATCGCTCTGGAACAGGCCGGCCCGTACGCCGCCGAAGACGCCGACATCACCCTGCGCCTGCATCAGCTGTTCCAGGCCAAGCTGGACGCCGTGCCCAGCCTCATGCCCGTGCTGCAGGACATCGAAATGCCGCTGGTGCCGGTGCTGGCACGTATCGAGCGCCAAGGTGCACTGGTCGATGCCAAGCTGCTGGGTATCCAGAGCGTAGAGCTGGGCGAAAAGATGGTCGCCCTGGAGCGCGAAGCGTTCGAGATCGCCGGTGAAGAGTTCAACCTGGGCTCGCCCAAGCAGTTGGGGGTGATCCTTTACGAGAAACTCGGTCTGCCGATCATCTCCAAGACGGCCAAGGGCCAGGCTTCCACGGCCGAAGCGGTGCTTGCCGAACTGGCCGAGCAGGATTACCCGCTGCCCAAGGTGCTGATGCAGTACCGCTCGATGAGCAAGCTCAAGAGTACCTACACCGACCGTCTGCCGGAGCAGATCAACCCGCGCACCGGGCGTATCCATACCTCCTACCATCAGGCGGTCGCTGCCACCGGGCGCCTGTCATCCAGTGATCCGAACCTGCAGAACATTCCGATCCGCACCGCCGAAGGCCGCCGCATCCGTCAGGCGTTCATCGCCGCGCCGGGGTATCGTCTGCTGGCTGCCGACTATTCCCAGATCGAACTGCGCATCATGGCCCACTTGGCCAAGGACGAAGGCCTGCTGCATGCCTTCCAGAACGATCTGGACGTGCACCGCGCCACGGCAGCGGAAGTGTTCGGTGTGGACCTGGCTCAGGTCACCACCGACCAGCGGCGCAGCGCCAAGGCGATCAACTTCGGCCTGATCTACGGCATGAGCGCATTCGGCCTGGCCAAGCAGATCGGCGTCGATCGCAAGCAATCGCAGGCCTACATCGATCGCTATTTCGCCCAGTATCCCGGCGTGCTCGAGTACATGGAGCGCACCCGCGCCCAGGCCGCCGAGCAGGGCTTCGTCGAAACCCTGTTCGGCCGTCGGCTGTATGTGCCGGACATCAATGCCAAGAACCCGGCCCTGCGCCGCGGCGCCGAACGCACCGCGATCAACGCCCCGATGCAGGGCACGGCGGCAGACATCATCAAGCGCGCCATGGTCGCCGTGGACACCTGGCTGGCCGACAGCGAGCTGGATGCGCGGGTGATCCTGCAGGTCCACGATGAATTGGTGCTGGAAGTGCGTGAAGATCTGGTCGAACAGATCGGCACCCAGATCCGTCCGCACATGAGCGGCGCTGCGCAGCTCGACGTGCCCCTGCTGGTGGAAGTGGGCGTGGGCTCCAACTGGGACGAGGCGCACTAATTCGACACCGTGTCGGCTGCTTCGCGGCCACTGGCCGCTCCTACACACCGATTTTCCGTAGGAGCGGTCGGTGGCCGCGAACAGACCTGTCTCTCGTAGGAGCGGTCAGTGGCCGCGAACAGACCTGGCCCGATGCCAGCAATCATGAAACCCTGAACTTCACATGAAACCAACGACTTAGTGCAAATAGTTTGCATCTACCGAGGAACTCCGCCGGCCATCCTCAGTCAGATATTGGGATTGGCTAGTGAAGCCTTTCGATGCTCCTATGTTGTGTTAAGTGTTGGCAGATATCCGGACCCTCAGCGGTTCGGACCTTGAGCCCCAGACTTCCCCCTCCCCATACGAAGTCCGGGGTTTTTTTTGCCTGGCTTTTCTGTTCAGGCTTCGGCGCTGTCCTTGTCCGGCAACTCCATCCAGCGCGCAAGCACCGTGTAGGCCTCTTCCAGACCCAGACGCTTGGGCGCAGAGAACAACTGGATGCTCACCGCATCGCCCCAGCCCTTGCGAATTTCCGCCTGAACCTTGAGCAGCGTGTTCTTGGCCGCGCCATAGGTCAGCTTGTCGGCCTTGGTCAGCAGAATGTGCATGGGCATGTGGCTGGCCACCGACCAGTCCAGCATCAGCAGGTCGAAGTCGGTCATCGGATGGCGGATGTCCATCATCAGAATCAGCCCCTTGAGGCTTTCACGGCTGCCCAGGTACGCCTCCAGGTGACGCTGCCAGTGCTGCTTGAGCGGGATCGGCACCTTGGCGTAGCCGTAACCCGGCAGGTCGACCAGGCGGCGGTCTTCGTCCAGATTGAAGAAGTTGAGCAACTGCGTGCGGCCCGGGGTTTTCGACGTGCGCGCCAGGCTGGCGTGGGTCAGGGTGTTCAAGGCGCTGGACTTGCCGGCGTTGGAGCGGCCGGCAAACGCGACCTCGAACCCTTCGTCATCGGGGCACTGGTCGACCTTGGCAGCGCTGAGCGAAAAGGTAGCCTGTTGGCACAGGCCCAGGATGGGGTTTTTGAGTTGCATGTGATTTCCGGTAGAGGCAGGGCCCGATGCACAGGCCGCAAGAACGATGCAGCGAAGTATATAGGGCTGGGCAATATGTGGGTGATTTTGCCGGCAATGGCGTGCGCACAGGCATAATGCATCCAGGCCTGCCGTGGGGTACGGCAGGCTGCGAACTTCACCCTGGTTGGATCAGTCGATGAGCGCAATACGTGTGATGGGCCTGCTCGGCGCCCTGCTGGCCAGCGGTGCGGCGAGCGCTGCCGAGCTGGTGGGCGATGGCGCCCGAGGTCAGCCGCTGACGACCCTGTGCGCGGCGTGCCATGGTCCCAGCGGCAACAGCCTGGTGCCGATCTTTCCAGCGTTGGCCGGCCAGGGCGAGCGCTATCTGAACCAGCAGTTGCTGGACATCCGCGACAACCGTCGCGTGGTCCCGGAGATGGCCGGCACGCTGGCCGGCTTCAGCGATCAGGATCTGCTCGACATTGCCAACTGGTACGCCAGCCAGAAGCCGACCCCTGGCGAAGCCCAGGCCGCCGCGCCGCAGCGTGGTCAGGACCTCTATCACGGCGGCGACCTTGCCCTGGGGCTGCCCGCCTGCAGCGCTTGCCACAGCCCGGACGGCGCCGGCGCTGCGCTGGCCGGCTTTCCCCGGCTGGGTGGGCAGCACGCACCCTACCTGATCAAGCGCTTGACCGATTTCCGTCAGGGTGACGACGCTGCGGCGCCGATCATGCATCGGATTGCGGCCAAACTGAACGATGACGATATCGCGGCCCTGGCAGCGTATATCCAGGCGCTACGTTGAAGCCATACGATTCGGGTCAGCATCAGGTCCGCCCTTGCGGTTCGCTCACGCCGTGTTGCATCCATTGCGCAATGAAATTAGCGCAAACGCCCTTCCCGTCTACCCTTTTTTGACATCACTGCCGTTACACTACCCGCCTCCATCAGGCAGGTCCGGTGCTCACACCGATCCGTCCCTTGTATGAAACTGCTCAGGAGTCACGCATGCGTAATCTGATTTTCGGCGCCTTTCTCGTTGTCGCCAGTGCCATGGGCGTTACCGCCCAGGCGGCGGATGTGCCGCTGGAAGCCGGCAAGACCTACGTTCAATTGAGCGCCCCGGTGCCTGTGGCCGAGCCTGGCAAGATCGAAGTCGTTGAAATGTTCTGGTACGGCTGCCCGCACTGCTACGCGTTCGAACCGACCATCAATCCATGGGTCGAGAAGCTGCCGGCCGACGTCAACTTCGTGCGTATTCCTGCCATGTTCGGCGGCCCTTGGGACGCCCATGGCCAGCTGTTCCTGACCCTTGAAGCCATGGGTGTGGAGCACAAGGTCCACAACGCCGTGTTCAACGCCATCCAGAAGGAACACAAGCGCCTGACCGACCCTCAGGAGATGGCCGAATTCGTCGCCACCCAGGGCGTGGACAAGGACAAGTTCCTGCAGACCTTCAACTCCTTCGCCATCAAGGGCCAGATCGCCAAGGCCAAAGAGCTGGCCAAGAAGTACGAAATCTCCGGCGTGCCGACCATGATCGTCAACGGCAAGTATCGCTTCGACCTGGGCACCGCCGGTGGTCCGGAGCAGACCTTGAACGTCGCCGACCAGCTGATCGCCAAGGAACGCGCCGCCAAGTAAACGGCGACACCCGCGATAAGACGTTTTCGCAGCGCGCCCATCGCGGGTGGGCGTGAGCTGCAGGTCAACGAGCAGCCCTTGCCATGAGCGACGACAGCCAGCGCTGGAAAGAGAAATACCTGCACAGCATCGACCAGCAGGAAAAGCTCGAGCGGCGCTGGAACGCTCGGCTCGACTTGCTGCGTCGGGGTCTGGTGCGCAGCAGCCTGGCCGCCGAGGGCAGCGACCGCGCGGTGGACGCGTGCATGAAGGAGATGCGCGAAGTTCTGCGTGGCGAGGACATGGATGCCAAGCTGGCCGCGTTGATCCCACGCCTGGAAACCGCAGTGCTGGAGTCCGAACAGCGGCGTCAGTCCCGTGTTCAGCAGATCGGCACCGCACTGGGGGCGTTGGTCACCCAGCTGCAATTGCTACCCTTGCCGCGCGACATCAGCAAACCCTTGAAGAAGCTTGCCCACGGCTTGGAGGAGCGCGCCGGCCAGGCACGCGAGATGCCGCTGCTGCTCAGCGAGCTCAGTGGTTTGCAGGAGCGGGCACTCAATACCCTCGACCGACCGTTGCGCGCGCAGCGGGCGGGCTTGCTGCAGCGTCTGTTCGGCAGTCCCGATGCGGTCGATGCAGGCTCGCTCCGGCCCATGCAGGATGCGTCGCCGGTGCCAGACTCGGTGCCTCCAGCAGCTATGGCAAAGCCCGAAGTGCCCGAAGTGGCAGAAGTACAAGAAGCACCGGAAGCACCCCCAGTACAGTTGTCATCCGTTGCCGAGCCTGAGCCCGTTCGCGTTCAACCCGTAGAGCCCCATCCAATCCTGCCCGCTCGCAGCACTGGCACTGTGGAGCCTGTAGTCAGCGATGCCGAGGCCGTCGCATCGCCCGCCATCACCGAGCCGGCCGAACAGCCTGTCGAGGAGCCCCCCGAACAGTCCACCGAGCAGCCCATCGAACAGATGGAAGTGCTCGACGGCGACTTGACCGACGAGCAGGCCTTCTACGCCTTGCCCGCCAGCCTTGAACCGCCCTATAGCAGCGTGGCCAGCCACATCGAAACCACCTTGCTCGAACTGCTGAGCGAATTGACCCTGCCCGAGCGCTACATGGCTCAGGCCCAGGCCATGCATGCGCGCATCCAGCGGGGGCTGAACTGGTACGAGCTGTTGCCGGTGCTGGATGAGCTCGCCATATTGATGCTGGCCGTCAACGACGGCAGCCAGCAGGAATTCGAGCGCTACCTGCAGCAGCTCAATCAACGTCTGGAGAATTTCCAGCGTCAGTTGCAGCTCACCCATGGCGACCATGTCGAGTCGCGCAGTGCCGCCCTGGCGCTGGACGATGTATTGCGCGAACACGTCGACGGTCTGCAGACCAGCATGCGCGGCGCCACCGATATTGACGGCCTCAAGCAAGTGCTGGAAAGCCGCCTCGAAGGCCTGCTGGCCAGCATGGAACAGCACCGTCTGCAGCGTGAGGCCCGCGAGCAGGAAATCGCCGCGCGTCTGCACGGTCTCGGCGAGCGAGTGACCAGTATGGAGCGCGAAGCACTCGATTACCGCGACAAGCTCGAACAGCAACGCCACAAGGCGTTGCTCGACCCGCTCACCGGCTTGCCCAACCGAGCCGCCTGGAACGAGCGGCTGGCGCTGGAGCATGGGCGCCTGCAACAAACCGGCACGGGCCTGCTGCTGGCCATTCTGGACCTGGACCATTTCAAATCGATCAACGACACCTATGGCCATCAGGCCGGCGACAAGGTTCTGAAGATCATCGCCAATGTCCTGCGCAAGGGCCTGCGCGGTGACGATTTCATCGCCCGCTTCGGTGGCGAGGAGTTCGCCCTGCTGATGCCCGGCAGCGATCTGAGCGGCGGCAGTCGCTTGCTCGAACGCCTGCGTGCAGCGGTGGAGCAATGCCCTTTCCATTTCAAGGGCGAGCGCGTCACCGTGACGATGTCCGCCGGTGTGGCAGTGTTCAAATCAGGTGAAAACGCCAGTCAGGTGCTCAAGCGTGCCGACCAGGCGCTGTACCGTGCCAAGGAAGCTGGACGCAACCAGATCGAACAGGCGCCTTGAGCCTGCCTCGAACGTGTACGCAACATTCGGCAACGAGGCGTCATGCATGTCACCTCAATCCGAGCCACCAGCTAGGCTATGCTCACGCTCTTTTCCTACAACCTGCATGTGACCTTCCCATGAAGTTGCTCCTAGTTGCCCTATCCCTGCTGGTATTGGCCGGTTGCTCGAACGGTTTGAGCATCGACCGCAGTCACCCTTCCGCGAATCACGACAACCGCGTGCAATTCGTGGTGCTGCACTACACCTCGGCCGACGAGGCGCGGTCCCTGCAATTGCTGACCCGCGGGGAAGTCAGTAGCCACTATTTGATCGGCGATCGCTCGGCCACGGTCTACCAATTGGTGGACGAGAGCCAGCGTGCCTGGCATGCCGGCGACAGCCAGTGGGATGGCCGGACCTGGCTCAACTCCAGCTCCATCGGCATCGAAATCGTCAACCCCGGCTACAAGGACACCCCGAACGGTCGTGTCTGGTACCCCTACAGCGAAGCGCAGATCCAGGCCGTGATCGCGCTGCTCAAGGATATCGTCCAGCGCAACGGCATCGCCCCGCGCAACATCATCGGCCACAGCGATATCGCCCCGCTGCGCAAGACCGATCCGGGGCCGATGTTTCCCTGGCAGCGCCTGGCCGAGCAGGGCCTGGGCATCTGGCCCGATGCGCAAGCCGTGGCGCGCAATCAGGCGCGCTTCCAGGTCAGCCCGCCAAGCATCTCGTGGTATCAGCAGCAGCTGGCCCGATTGGGCTACAACGTGGTCCAGAGCGGCGAGCTGGACGTCGCCACGCGGCATGTGATCGCCGCCTTCCAGATGCACTTCCGCCCGCAACGCTTCGACGGCGAGCCCGATGCACAAAGCGCCGCGATCCTGCAGGCGCTCAACAACAGGTAACGATGGATTTCACGTTGATGGGTCCGAAAGCGCGGGCCAATCGCCATCCTGTTGCTATACATTGATGCCCCCGACTGGATGATTCTCGATGGCCGCCGTTTTCCCGCAGCTCCGCAGTCTTCTGTACCGCCCCTGGGCGCTGGCGATGCTCGCCGCACTGGCCAGCGCGCTGTTGCTGTTCGCGGCCAGTTTCGCGTTGATCATGCATCAGCTTCAGCTCAGCGAAAGGCAGCAGATGAATGCCAGCGGCGAACGGTTCCTGGTGCGCCTGGAGCAGGTGTTCGGTCAATTGCGCGAGGGGGTCGATGCGTTGCAGGCGCAACCCGTCCGCCATTGCGGCCCGCAGATGATGGACGCCCTGGAGAAGATCGGCTTCGATAACCGCTTCGTATTCGAGGCCGCGTTCATCGACGGCGCCCAGCGCTGCTCCAATCGCCGTGGCAAGGACGTCGCCAGCCTGAGTCGCCCCCCGGACATCCAGGGTTCCACCTACAGTTATTGGCTCAACACCACTACCCAACGCAATGACAACTGGGCCGCGCTGATGCTCGGACGCGGGCCGTTCCGGGTCTCGACCTCCCGAGGGCACTTGAGCGATGTGGTCGATCTGCCCGCCGGTGGCAGCCTGCTGGTGGTTCTGGATCAGGGCCGCCGGGCGATTCCCGTGCTCGGCTCCGAGCAGCCCTGGCCGCCGGCCTCGGGCTGGCGTGCCGACGCGGTCGATGCCCTGCAGGTAACGTCGGACCGGCTGATCTACCGCATGTCCACCAAGTCCCCGGACTTTCAGTTGGTGCTGATTGCGCCGCGCAGCAAGGAACTGCCCATATTCAATACCCTATTGTGGCTGCTGTTTCCGGTCAGCCTGGTGGTGGCCCTGTGCATTGGCTGGCTGGTCCTGCAACTGATCACTCAGCGCCGCTCGATGGGTGGCGAGTTGCACGGTGCGTTGCGTCGCGGGGAACTGCAGGTGCTCTACCAGCCGATCTTCGATCTGAGCAATCGGCGCTGTGTCGGTGCCGAGGCCTTGGTACGCTGGCGCCGACCCGACGGTACCCTCACCAGCCCGGAGCTGTTCATTCCATTGGCCGAGCACAGCGGGCAGATCCGGCAGATCACCGACTTCGTCCTGCAGCAGTCGCTGGAGCAGCTCAGCCACCTGTTGCGAGCCAATCCGCACCTGTACATCTCGGTGAACCTGGCCGCGTGCGACGTCACCGTGCCGCGTATCGGTGAGGTGGTGGCCCAACTGCTGGCGATCTATCGCGTGGCGCCCGAGCAGATCGCCTTCGAGGTCACCGAACGTTCCCTGATCGACGTCGACGTGGCGCGCGAAAACCTTCAAGCTCTTCGCGATGTCGGTCATACGGTATTGATCGATGATTTCGGCACCGGCTACTGCAGCCTGGCCTACCTGCAAAGCCTGCCCGTGGACTGCCTGAAAATCGACAAGGCGTTCATCGACGCCCTGGGCGATGACGCTGAAAGCAGTGGTGTGGCACCCCACATCATTCGCATGGCCCATGCCCTGGATCTGCGCGTGATCGCCGAAGGCATCGAGCACGAGGCCCAGGCGTTGTTGCTCGAAAGCGAAGGCGTCGACTACGGTCAGGGTTGGCTGTTTGCACAGGCGTTGAATGCGCGCCAGTTCAAGGAACTGATCACCAAGGGCCGGCGCCGCGCTGGCCGGCGTGCGGGCGACGAAGCCTGAGCGCGGACAGCGCTCGGGACGTCCGCCTAGATCGACAGGGTCATGTAGAACTGGGTGCCTTGCCCAGGCCGTGAATAGACGCCCATGCGGCCACCGTGCAGTTGCACGATTTCCTTGCACAGCGCCAGGCCCAGACCGGCTCCGCCCTTCTTGCGGCCCACTTGCACGAAAGGCTCGAAGATCCGCCCCTGCTGGCCGTAGGCGATGCCTTCGCCGTTGTCTTCGACGCTGATGATCACCCGCTCGGCGTGGCGACGCGCCTGCAAGCGGATGTGACCGTTTTCCGCGGTATGTCGCAGGGCATTTTCCAACAGGTTGTCCAGCACCCGATCCAGCTGCCCTGCATCCACGTGCAGGCGCGGCAGGCCTTCGGTCAGCTCGACGGTCAGCGTAATGCCCAGTTCATGGGCACGGCTGGCGAAACGCTCGTAGGCGCGTTGCAGCAGGTCATCCAGCGCACACGGGGCCAATACCAGCTTCTGCAGACCATTCTGGTAGCGAGAGAAGTTGAGCAGGTCATTGATCAACTGCATCAAGCGCTGCATTTCTTCGTTCACCGTCATGAGCAGGTCCGCCTCGCGGCTCTGCTCGGGAAAATGCACGCGCTCCTGCAACAGCCCGAAGGCCATGTGCATGCCCGTCACCGGCGTACGCAGTTCGTGGGAGGCACGCAGGACGAACTCGCTGCGCACTCGCGCGAAGGCGCGCTGCTCGGTCACATCATGCAGCACCATGACCGCACCGAGGATATTGCCCTGGGTGTGGGTCACAGGCGTCAGGCTGTACGACAGCAGACGCGCCTCTCCATCGACATCGAAACTCAGGTCGTCCAGCGCACGTTCCATGCTGCCGCCGCGCAGGATCAGGTTCAGTTGCTCGTCCAGATCCGGTCTGCCCAGCGCCTCACCCAGCCCCAGGCCCAGACGATGGTCTTCCCAGCCCAGCTGACGCTGCGCCACCGGGTTCAAATGCTCCAGCTGACCTTGCCGATCGATCATCAGCAAGCCGTCGTCGATACTGTCGAGCACCGCCTGCAACCGTTGCTGACCGGCGCGAAGCTCATCGACGTTAGTCGCCTGGTGCTGGCGCAACGCGTGGGCCATGGTGCCGAAGCGGCTGGCCAGCCGATTCAGTTCAGCCGCCGGTGACACCGGCAGTTGCACGTCGAAGTTGCCCTGACTGATATCGTCTGCGGCCTTGGCCAAGGCTTCGATGGGTTCACCGAAACGGCGCGCGATACCGTGCGCAGTGAAGTAGCCGACGATAAGCACCGCCAGCCCTACCAGGCCGAGCAGGCCCGACACCCACATCGCTCGTTGGTGAGACTCGTGCTCCAGCGCCGCGATGCTCTGCAAGGTGCCTTTGTAGGAATCGATCAAACCCGTGCGCAAGGTATTGAACGCCTGGCTCAAGGGTGGGTTCTGGCTCAGCGGCAAGTGTTGCGTGGCCGTGGCACGGTATTGCGCGACGAAGGTCTGGAAGTTTTCGGCGGACTGCAGAAAACCATAGTGGGCACTGTGGCTTTGCTCGTGCGCAATGCCTTCATCGATCAACGCCTGAAACTGCTGCTGTGCCTGAGCGATGCCCGCTGCGTCGGGGTTCGCGTCCAGCATCATGACCAGTTGATCGCCCAGGTTCTGGCGCATCTTCAGCCCCAGGTCCAGGGTGGTGAAATGGCTGCGCAGCATGCTCTCCTGCGAAGCGGCCATCTGCATCACGCTGACCAGACCCAGCACCAACCCCAGCAACGCGACGGTAATCAGCGCCGAAATGCTGAGAAACAGCCGGGTATGCAGCTTCATGGCCAGTTTCATAGGTTGTACTGTTTACGTTTGCGGTAAAGCGTCGAGGCGTCGATGCCCAAGGTCTTGGCGGCTTGATCCAGGGTATCGCTGGTGGCCAGCACCGCACCGATGTGGGCCTTCTCCAACTCGTCCAGACTCAGCGCGGCACCGATGCGCGGCGCATTGTTGGCAGGCTGCTCGGCCATGCCCAGATGGCTGACCTCGACGCGCTCCTGGGGGCAGATGATGCTGGCCCGTTCGATCACGTTGCGCAGCTCACGAATGTTGCCCGGCCAGCGGTAGTTGAGCAGAGCGGCGCGGGCCTCTTCGCTGAAGCCACGGGCAGGCCGCGCGTATTCCTTGACGAAGCGCGCCAGAAAACGATCGGCCAGGGTGAGAATGTCCTCGCTGCGTTCGCGCAGTGGCGGCAGGTGCAAGGTAATCACGTTCAGGCGATACAGCAGGTCTTCGCGAAAACGTCCCTCGCGAACCATGTCTTCGAGGTTGAGGTTGGTCGCCGCCAGAATGCGCACGTCGGCCCGACGCGTGACCGGGTCACCCACCCTTTCGTATTCCTTGTCCTGGATGAAACGCAGCAACTTGGGTTGCAACGTCAGGGGAAAGTCGCCGATCTCATCGAGGAACAGCGTGCCGCCGTCGGCTTGGTTGACGCGGCCCAGGGTGCTTTCACTGGCGCCGGTGAATGCGCCTCGGCTGTGGCCGAACAGTTCGCTCTCCATCAGCTCGGCGGTCAGGGACGGACAGTTGATGGTCACGCAGCTTTTCTTGGCGCGTTTGCTCCAGCCATGGATGGCCCGTGCCAGTTCGCCCTTGCCGGTCCCCGACTCGCCGAGGATCAGAATGTTGGCATCGGTGACCGCCACCTGACGCGCGGTTTCCAGCACGACCATCATCGCCGGGCTGTGCGAGTCCAGGCCGTCCTTGGGCTTGCGCACCTCGCCTTCGAGTGCCTCGAGGCGTGCCGACAGTTGGCGTACCTCAAGCTGCTTGGCGGTCGCAAGACGCAACTGATCAGGGCTGCAGGGCTTGACCAGATAGTCGGCAGCACCGGCCTGGATCGCGTCCACGGCAGTATCCACCGCCGAATGCGCGGTAACGATCACGACGCGCATCCAGGGCGCCTGCACGCGCATCTGCGCCAGGACATCGAGGCCGTTGTCTTCGCCCAGGCGCAGGTCGAGGAAGCACAGATCGAAGACCTGACGCTGCATCAGGGTATCCGCCTGGTTGGCGCTGTTGGCCGTCGCGACGCTGTAGCCTTCGTCTTCCAGGCAATAGCGGAAGGTACGCAGGATGGCCGACTCATCGTCGACCAGCAGAATGCGGCCTTTATGCTCCGTGCCAGATTCCATTTTCCTACGCTCCTTAGAGAAATTTCTTGGTTGATCCCGGAAAGATCGGGCAGCTTGCATGGTCAATTCTGATTGATTCGGCAGGCTGCATGGTAGCTATTCGCTCATGACATTTCTAACTGTATGAAATGTCTGAGCTTTCAGTAGGTAAAAAGTTTGGCATGTGCCTTGCGATAATCAGCTGTTTGTCTTGAATTGGAGGAGAGTACGAATGCGCAGCTTCAAACGACTCACGTTGGCGAGCGTCATCGCAGGCTTGGTCAGCCTTTCGTCGTTGGCCGCAGCGGCCCCCGCCAGTCTCGATCAGCAATTGCAGGCGGCCCGGCAAGAGGGCTCGATCTGGACGGCATTGGCCTTGAATCGCCAGCTCAACGGCTTCGAGTTCGGCGTGAAGGTCGACCAAGGTATCGCCACCCTGACAGGCGCCGTGGAAGACGAAGTCGACCGCGAGCTGGCCGAGCAGGTAGCGCTCAATACCCAAGGTATCGACAAGGTCGAAAACCGTCTCACCTTGAATCCGGAGTTGGTTGAGCACGTCAATCAACGGCAGCAGTTCGCGCAACATCTGGAAGACGCCACGCTCACGGCAATCATCAAGTCCAAGCTGCTATGGAACACCAGCACTCAGGCATTGGACATCGTGGTCAGCACGGCTGATGGCGTCGTCACGCTCAAAGGCCAGGCGCAGACGGCCGACGCGAAGCAGTTGGCAGGCACCCTGGCGACCAATACCGATGGTGTCTACCAGGTGAACAATCTGATCAGTCTCGGTGCGGCGGATACGGCTACCACGCGTGCCGAGACCCAGGCGAAGAAAACCGAGGAAGCGCTGAGTGATACGTGGGTCACCAGCAAGATCAAGGCGAGCCTGCTACTCAATCGCGATCTCGACGGGCTGAGCATCGACGTGGAGACCCGAACCGGGATGGTCACGCTCAAGGGCGATGTCGCCAGCTCCGAGCAGAAAACCCTGGCGGTCGAGGTTGCGCGCAACATTCGCGGTGTCCGCGGAGTTGATGCCGATCTGCTGAAAATATCCAAGCCCATTATCTGATCGTGCAAATAGCCCGACCTCGACGGGCTCATCGTGCAGGTTGCTACCCAATGGCAATTTAAATTGCCTATAAGTAACTGATTTAAAAGGGAATTATTGGAACAAAAAGGTTGGCATGCAGGCTGCAATATCCGTATCAAGATTACACGTACAGCCGCCATCCAAGTTCAAGGAGTTACCGGATGAATCGTCCTCAAGCCGCTCAAGCGTCCGCCCTGTCCCAATCGATGCGCCAAGCATTGTTCTTGGTTCTGGCGGCGCTGATGACGTTGCTGGCGGTTCAGCAGTATGCAAGCTGGGCAGCCTCGCAGCAGCAGGAGCTTCTTCTGCCGCCTCAAGAGCGTCTTGTCGATACGGCTCATCTCAATCCTGCCAGCGCGCAATGGGTGGGCTACAGGCAATCCGGAAACATCGAACGCGTACAAACCAGCGAACCGGTTGAACACATTCGCAGTTGGGTGTTCTGAGCTTGGGTAACGCATCTGATCAACAGATAAAACACGACAAATCGTAAAGGAGATACACCATGCTGAGTTGGGCAGTCACATTCCTGATCATCGCCATCATCGCCGCCGTTCTGGGCTTCGGTGGTATCGCCGGCACCGCAGCAGGCATCGCCAAGATCCTGTTCGTCGTATTCCTGGTGCTGTTCGTCGTTTCGTTCATTTTCGGCCGTCGCGGTCGAGGCTGACCATGACCAGCGTGACCCTCAAGGGTATAGCCATGGCGCTGTCGCTGGTCGGCAGCAGCATGGCGATGGCCGCCAATGATGGTCAGAACCGAGTCAGTGAAATTCTGAGCTCGGGTGCCGAATACCGTGACACCTGGCAATCAGTGATCAAATCCGAAGAACGCGTGCCGGATTGGATCATCAATCTGTCCGGGGTTTCGACGGAGCAGATGACTGCCGTCGCCGAAGATGGCGACAACTATCTGGTGGGCCCGCTGTGCGAGACCGCCGACAGCTGCAAGAGTGGTCGATTGTTGGTGGCATTCAGCATGGACAAGGAAGATGCCTACGCCTTGTACGTTCAGGTGCCAGCAGGCTTGCCCGCTGACAAGTCGCCCACACGTCACGCCACCTATCGCTTCCTCGGCAAGCCTGATGACGGCATGCAGCAGATGTTGATGGAACAGTTGAAGAAAGACCCTAACTGGTACTGACTTCCTGATTGGCGTGGCATGCAGCGCAAGTAGCGCAACGTGGTATGGATTTACAGATTGGGCCAGGTCTACCCGGCCCGAATGGTCGGCACTCAGAAGGTGTCGGTCATGACCATGGGGTCGGGTTGTTCTGAATGCAGTTGGTTCGGAGTGACCTAGGGGTACAGGGAGGACCTCCGAACCGGGCCGGGTCAGGCAACAGCTGCTGCGCAAGCCATGTACGACCATTGCGTACCCTGGCTTGCGCAGAGCCTATACAGGCGAACTTGGCTGCCTTTCATCTTGTTTCATACTTTTCCTACATTCTTGACTGCGTGTTCGGTTTCTCGAACGCAATGGGTCATGCCGCCTTATCAATCCGTTGAAACCTCCCGAATCGCCTGTCATGACCAGTCGTCTATCCGAACGAAGGCGTTTGCGCGATAAATCCACTCGATTACATTATGCCGATTCTGCATGGGGTAGTCGTTTCCGGCATTAGACGCTGCTGCAACGCATCGGAATAGTTGCGCCTTTTTTCGTTCGCCAAAGCGCTTCGCTACGGGCGGCGAAGCCTCTACGGAGGGCCGTTCGGTTTCCGCGCGGCGCTCACGAGTTGACTTGGAAAAAGGGTAACGACATGAAGAAGGCAAAACTGAGCCTCGCTTGGCAGATACTCATCGGCTTGGTACTAGGTATCGCACTGGGTGCATTGCTCAATCATTTCAGCGCCGAGAAGGCCTGGTGGATCAGCAACATCCTGCAGCCGGCAGGGGATATCTTCATCCGCCTGATCAAGATGATCGTGATCCCTATTGTGATCTCGTCGCTGATCGTCGGCATCGCCGGGGTTGGTGATGCGAAAAAGCTGGGCCGCATCGGCGTCAAGACCATCCTCTACTTCGAGGTGGTGACGACGGTGGCCATTCTGGTCGGCCTGGGCCTGGCCAACCTGTTCCAGCCCGGTGTGGGTATCGACATGAGTACCCTGGGTACCGTGGACATCTCGCAGTACCAGAAGACTACGGCCGAGGTGCAGCATGACCATGCTTTCGTGGCCACACTTCTCAACCTGATTCCCTCCAATGTGTTCGCCTCGATCGTGCGCGGCGACATGCTGCCGATCATCTTTTTCTCGGTGTTGTTCGGCCTTGGCCTGTCGAGCCTGCCCAGCGAGACACGCGAGCCGTTGGTGAAGGTCTTCCAAGGCGTATCGGAAACCATGTTCAAGGTCACCCACATGATCATGAACTACGCCCCTATCGGGGTCTTCGCCCTGATTGCAGTGACGGTGGCCAACTTCGGCTTCGCTTCGCTGCTGCCCCTGGCCAAGCTGGTGGTGCTGGTCTACGTGGCGATCCTGTTCTTCGCCATCGTCGTGCTGGGGCTGATTGCACGCCTGTTCGGCTTCTCGGTCTTCAAGCTGTTCCGGATCTTCAAGGATGAACTGGTGCTGGCGTATTCCACGGCCAGTTCCGAAACCGTGTTGCCGCGGGTGATCGAAAAGATGGAAGCCTATGGTGCGCCCAAGGCCATCAGCAGCTTCGTGGTACCGACCGGGTACTCGTTCAACCTCGACGGCTCGACTCTCTATCAAAGCATCGCTGCGCTGTTCATCGCCCAACTGTATGGCATCGACCTGTCGATCGGGCAACAGCTGATGCTGGTGCTGACCTTGATGGTGACCTCCAAAGGCATCGCCGGCGTGCCGGGCGTGTCGTTCGTGGTCCTGCTGGCAACACTGGGCAGTGTCGGCATCCCCCTCGAAGGCCTGGCCTTCATCGCCGGCGTCGACCGCATCATGGACATGGCCCGCACCGCGCTCAACGTGATCGGCAATGCCTTGGCAGTGCTGGTGATCTCGCGCTGGGAAGGCATGTACGACGATGCCAAGGGCGAGCGCTACTGGAACTCCCTGCCGCATTGGCGCAACAAGGAGCGCGTCGCTTCCTGACACAGCTCGCGCCGCAGCTACATGAAACTGTGGGAGCGGGCTCTGCCCGCGAAGGGCTCACAACCGCTATAGGTGCCTCCCTGTCGCGGTGCAAGCCGCGTCCGGCTTCGCGCGAAAATCCTGACACCCCCCACTGCCCTGCGGGGCAGAATCCCACTTCGCTTTGGGCTATCATCCGCGCATCTTCGAATGAGGGAATACCCATGCTGAACGGCCTGTGGCTCAGCTTCTTTCTGATCGCCGCGATCTCGGCCTTCGGCCAATGGCTGGTCGGCGGCAACGCCGGTATCTTCGCCGCCATGGTCGAAAGCCTGTTCGCCATGGCCAAGCTGTCGGTCGAAGTGATGGTCCTGCTGTTCGGCACCCTCACGCTCTGGTTGGGTTTTCTGAAAATCGCCGAGAAGGCAGGCATCGTCGATTGGCTGGCCAAGATCCTCGGGCCGCTGTTCAGCCGGCTGATGCCCGAGGTTCCGCGCGGGCATCCGGCACTGGGGCTGATCACCATGAACTTCGCCGCCAATGGCCTGGGCCTGGACAACGCCGCGACGCCCATCGGCCTCAAGGCCATGCGCTCGCTGCAGGAACTCAACCCCAGCGCTACCACGGCAAGCAATGCGCAGATCCTCTTCCTGGTGCTCAACGCCTCGTCTCTGACCCTCCTGCCGGTATCGATCTTCATGTACCGCGCCCAGCAGGGCGCCGTGGACCCGACTCTGGTCTTTCTGCCGATCCTGCTGGCCACTTCCGCCGGTACGCTGGTCGGCCTGCTGGCAGTGGCTGTGATGCAGCGTTTGCGCCTCTGGGATCCGGTGGTTCTGGCCTATCTGATCCCGGGTGCGCTGCTGCTGGGCCTGTTCATGGCGTTTCTGGGCACCCTGTCGGCGACCGCGCTTGCAGGGCTGTCGTCGATCCTGGGCAACCTCACCCTGTTCGGCCTGATCATCCTCTTTCTGGCCATCGGGGCGCTGCGCAAGGTCCAGGTCTACGAAGCATTCGTCGAGGGCGCCAAGGAAGGTTTCGATGTCGCCAAGAGCCTGCTGCCCTACCTGGTCGCCATGCTCTGTGCGGTCGGCGTGCTGCGCGCTTCGGGCGCCCTGGAGCTGGGGTTGGACGGGATTCGCCACCTGGTCCAGTGGCTGGGCATGGACACCCGTTTCGTCGACGCCCTGCCAACCGCACTGGTCAAGCCGTTCTCCGGCAGTGCCGCGCGGGCGATGCTGATCGAAACCATGCAGTCCCACGGCGTGGACAGTTTTGCGGCCCTGGTCGCGGCCACCATTCAAGGCAGTACCGAAACCACCTTCTATGTGCTGGCAGTGTACTTCGGCGCCGTGGGCATCCAGCGCGCCCGCCACGCCGTGGGCTGCGCACTGTTGGCGGACCTGGCCGGGGTCATTGCGGCCATCGTCGTGTGCTACTGGTTCTTCGGCGCCACCGCTGCCTGAGTGGCGTCGTCGGTCACCTTGAAGCGTAATACGCCGACAATCTGGCCATCTTCGGTCAGGACCCGCACCTGCCACCTTCCCGTGACATCGTCGGGGAAGTTCTGCTTGTGGCTCCAGGCGCGATAACCTTCCTTGCGGCCGCCGTGGATGTCCAGGGCGATGCGGTCGACTTCCTTACCCTTGTGCTGCCACACGTGGTAGATCCGCTCGTCCAGGCCCCGTGGGGCGTTGATTGCGGTGTAGGCATACAGACCACCACTGCGCAGTTGCGCCGCGCTGACCGTCTCCAGACTGTCCCCATGAGTGCGGCTACGATTGTCCAGCTCGGTGGTCACCGCCACCTCCGTCAGCCATAGGGTCGCAGGCGGTACCCAGGAGCGCAGCAGCCACCCAGCGCCGCCGATCATCAGGGTCACCCCCACCAGCGCCACGCCCCGGCGCCAGTGATTGATCGGAAAGCTGACGGCGAGGCTTGGAAAAGCCAGCAGCATGGCGATGGCCAGCGCCAGCTTGAAGCTTTCATCGGTGGTCAGGTGCAGGATGATCGGCAGCGCCGTGAGCAACGCCGCGAACAGCGTGAAGGTGTGCAGCGCCATGAACAGCCAGCGCCGGGGCGCGACCCATTTGTAGTACAGCGGATCGATGATCGACACCAGCCCGGCCAGGGTCAGCAAGCCGGTGAACACCCATTGGCCACTGTTCCATGTGGTGGTGATATAGAAGAAAGGCAGCACGAAGAACAGACTTTCCTGGTGGATCATCTGCGTGGCATAGCGCAGCACCGGCGTCGGTATCTCGCGCTTGAACACCCGTGCGAACAACTGGGTGAAGGTGTTTTCCAGCATCAGCCAGACCCAGGTCAGCAGCATCACCACCGCGATCCAGCTGGCCAGCCCTGCCTGCCGATCGACCAGCACGAAGCTGCCGATCCCGGACAGGAAACCGCCCAGCGCGATCACGCCCGGATAGCGTTTGATAAGGTCGATGAGTCGCTGGACGAAGTACGGCATGGTCTTCCACACAAAAAGGCAAAGAAACGGCAATCAGAAGACGGCTCTGGCAGGGCTCAGTGTCGTTTGGCGCGACGCCGCCATACGATCAGGCCCACCAGCAATAGTGCCAGGCCGATCAACACTGCCCAGGCAAGCTGATAGAACTGGTCATAGCTGAGCAGCGGTTTTTCCACACGTATGTACCCCGGCTTGCTGACCAGCTGACGCAATGCAGTATTGGCATCTTCCACGGTGACCTGCCCCAACTGCCGTGCCGGGCTGGCAAAGCGGCCGTCGGTATAGTCGGCCAATGCCCCCCAATAGTAGTCGGCCAAGGCAATGTTGCCTTGTGCCGCCCATGCTTGCCGGGCAATCGCCAGGTTCTTGAGGCGCTTGAAGGTCGCAGCGTCCACACCGTTGTCGCGCAGACGCGCGATCATCTGCCCCATGACCAGACCTGCCTGACCGATATCGGCCTGGTCCACCGCGGCATTCAGGCTCAACAGGCCGCTGTCGCCATACGACTCGCGGGCCACCCAGGGGCCGTACGACAATCCGTGGGCCAGTCGCAGTTCGCGGTACAGCTCCCACTCCAGATAACTTTGCAGGAGGTCCAGCGTCGCCGGGTGGGCGGTATCCAGCACCGGCTCGAGGAAATACAGGTGAAGCGTGGCGTCGTCGCCCAGCCAGCCGCGTATCAGCTCGGCCTGCGGCTCGGCTTCGTGGGTGACTGAACGAAGATCCTGATGATCGCTGGGCTCGACCGCGTCCAGCGCGCCCCAGGTCCGCTCAAGATAGGCGGGCAACAGCTTGTCCAGGCCTCCGACGACGATCAGGCTCATGTTGTTCGGTGCATACCAGTTCTGCCGAACCTCACGCACCTGTTCCAGGGTCAGATCGGTGACTTCCGCAGGCTGCGGACACTTGAGCCCCAACTCGATGGCCAACTGGCTGCTGGCATTGCTGTCCTGAGCTGGCTTGTCGAGCAGGTGCTGCAGGTGGGAGTGATGGGTGCCATCTTCGTGCTCGATGATGCGCTTGGTGCTTGCCAGGACGTTGTCATCGATTCTGGTCTGGGTGATGGCGGCCAGCAGCAGGTCGAGCACCTTGCGCTGATTGCGCGCCGGTGCTTCGATCACGAAAGTGGTGTCGGCACTGCTGGTGAAGGCATTCCATTCGCCGCCCAGCGCTTGCATGCGCTCTTCGAGGCCGCCTTCGCCGTGCTCGTCGATACCGCTGAACAGCAGGTGCTCGAGCAGGTGGGGCAATTCCTGATCGGCGCAGGAGAAGTCGTCGAAACCCACGCCGACAACCAGGCGGATGGACACATGGGCACGTTCGTCGCCAGGCTTGAGCAGCAGTTGCAGGCCATTGGGCAACAGATAGCCTTCAACCTGGAAACGGTCCAGCGCCAAGGCTTCACGGCCGGCGCACAACAGCGCCGCTGCCAGAAGCCACAGGCACAGCAGGCGCAGCTGCGTACCTGGAGCGCTTTTCACCCGCTCGTGCATGAATCCCTTCCATCGAAATCGGCCAAGTCAATGGAACAGACTCCCTGACCGGCGAGTCGTTCATAGCACATTGCTGGCCATCACTGCGTGCCGCCAGGGCGACACGCAGCCCTGCAGGCTCAGGACTCTTCCTGAGACTCGCGACGCTTGCGCGCGATGGCGGTACGCATCTTGATGTTGATCGCTTCCACGGCCAGGGAGAAGGCCATGGCGAAATACACGTAACCCTTGGGCACATGCACATCGAAGGCTTCGGCGATCAGTACGGTACCGACCACCAGCAGGAACGACAGCGCCAGCATCTTCAGCGACGGGTGCTGATCGATGAAGCGGCTGATGGTGCCCGAGGCGACCATCATCACCAACACCGCGACGATGATCGCAGCGACCATGACCGGCACATGGGACACCATGCCGACCGCGGTGATGACCGAATCCAGCGAAAACACGATGTCGATGATGGCGATCTGAATGATGGTGTAGATGAAGTTGCCGCCCTTGCCTGCAACTTCGTCCCCGCCCTCTTCTTCACCTTCCATGCCGTGGTAGATCTCTTGCGAGCTTTTCCACAGCAGGAACAGGCCACCGAAGAACAGAATCAGATCACGCCCGGAAATGCCCTGGCCGAACACCACGAACAGGTCGGCGGTCAGGCGCATGACCCAAGTGATCGAAAGGAGCAGCAGGATACGCGTGACCATCGCCAGCGCCAGGCCGAAGATTCGCGTACGCGCCTGCATGTGCTTGGGCATGCGGCTCACCAGGATCGAGATCATGATGATGTTGTCGATGCCCAGCACGATTTCCAGTGCTGTCAGGGTCAAGAAAGCAACCCAGATTTCCGGGTTGGTGAACCATTCCATGTGAAGTCCTTCGTGTTGGAGGCCAGGGCGACGCAAGGCCGGAGACTATGGCGCCGCTACCTGTGAATGGCAGCGGCGCAACGTCATCCGGCCTGGCCCGCGAATAAGATTTATAGACTGCTGAACAGAGGAAAGATCCCCATGGCCAGTGCGGCGAACATTATGCACAGGCAAACCAGTACTGCCCACTTGAGGGTGAAGCGCTGGTGGTCACCGAACTCGATACCGGCCAGGGCCACCAGCAGGTAGGTCGAGGGGACCAGCGGGCTGAGCAGGTGCACCGGCTGTCCGACGATCGAGGCACGGGCCATCTCGACCGGCGAGATACCGTAGTGCGCAGCCGCTTCGGCGAGTACCGGCAGGACGCCATAGTAGAAGGCATCGTTCGACATGAAAAAGGTGAACGGCATGCTCACCAACGCGGTGATCACGGCCAGGTACGGGCCCATGGCATCTGGAATCACGGCCAGCAGGCTCTTGGACATGGCGTCGACCATGCCGGTACCGGTCAGGATGCCGGTGAAGATACCAGCGGCGAAGATCAACCCGACCACTGCCAGAACGCTGCCGGAGTGAGCGGCAACACGTGCCTTCTGCGCTTCCAGGCACGGGTAGTTGACGATCATGGCGATACTGAACGCGATCATGAACAGCACCGGCAGCGGCAGCAGGCCCATGATCAAAGTCACCATCAACAGCAGGGTCAAGCCGCCGTTGAACCAGATCAATTTGGGCCGGCGCGCGTCCGGGTACTGCGAGACGCTGATCTCGCTGTGGTCTATTTCATCGCCTTGCAAATGCAGCTCGCCCAGGCGAACGCGCTCCCGCTTGCCGTACATGTAGGCAATCACCAGGATGGCGATGACGCCGAACGCCATGGCCGGGATCATCGGTACGAAGATGTCCGAAGGGTCGACATGCAAGGCGCTGGCGGCACGTGCGGTGGGACCACCCCACGGCGTCATGTTCATGACCCCGCCTGCCAGGATGATCAAGCCGGCCATGATCCTCGGGCTCATGCCGATGCGCTGGTACAGCGGCAGCATGGCCGCCACGCAGATCATGTAGGTGGTCGCGCCGTCACCGTCCAGCGAAACGATCAGTGCCAGTACCGCCGTGCCGACCGACACTTTCAGCGGGTCACCCTTGACCAGCTTGAGGATCTTGCGCACTGCCGGGTCGAACAAACCCGAATCGATCATCAGGGCGAAATACAGGATGGCGAACATCAGCATCACGCCGGTCGGCGCAAGCTTGGTGATGCCCGCAAGCATCATCGGGCCGATTTCCGGTGCAAAACCACCGAACAGAGCGAACAGGATAGGCACGATGATCAAGGCGATCAGCGCGGAAAGGCGCTTGGTCATGATCAGGAACATGAACGTGATGACCATGGCAAAGCCAAGGAATGTCAGCATGGGAATACTCCAGGCACAGCGCGGCTAAGGACGAAGAACGATAGGTTCAGCGAAGAATGGCAAGAGCCGGGAGTATGGGAAGAGAGGCACTACGGGTAGGGATCATCAAGGACATCGGTTTCACCATTGTTGTTGTTCAAGAGGCCGAAAGCGCATCTGGATGCTGCTTTCTGGCCGGCCGGTCTTACGCCGGGGGTGAGTCGATGCTAAGTCGGCAAGCTTTCAACAACCTTTCGCCATTCAAAACGATACAATTGACCTTGCGGGAGCAGGCTCTGCCCGCAAAGAGGCCAGTCAGATCACCCAAGATCCAACGGCCCCGCCTAGGGCAACACCAACCCCCCCGCCGCCTTGTGCAATTCACGCAGATGCTCCCCCACCTGCTTGAGATTCGCTTCGGTGGCCGCAATCTCTCTGGCCCGCTCAGGCGTCAACAGCGCTCTCACCTCTTTGTCCAGATCGGTACTCAGGCGCTGCAGCTGTTGCTGACGCTGACTGCTTTCCGATTCCAGACGCTGCCATTCCGCCGTCTGCGGCAGACCGTAGCCCCCGTTGTCGAGCAACTCCGCCGGTCGGCTGAGAAATCCGCTGTTGGCGAGGATCTCCTGCAACATCTGGTTGGCATTGGCCACGCTACCGTCACCTAGCTCGCGAGCACCCAGGTAGCGCTGCTTCACTTCCTCTTGGGCCAACAGCAGCTGACGTCGGTAACTGGCCTGCTCCAGCAACAGCAGCGCGGCACTGGTGCGCAGATCGGCCTGGGCAAACCAGGGTTGCCGCTGCTGCGCGCTCTGCTCCAACCATGCTTCGACGTTTTGCTGTGGAATCGGCAGATGCTTGCGCAGCACCTCGAACATGGCCTGATAGCGATCGCGATACGAATCGAACCGATAACCCAGGCGCAGTGCCTCGCGCGGATCATCCAGTACGCTGCCATCGGCCAGCCCGCGGCCTTCCAGAACCTCGAGCAAGCCGTTGGGCAAGATGCTGTCGATACCCTGCAAGCGCGGATCATGCGTACCACTGCGCAGCAGCTTGAGGTTTTCCACCGCACAGTTGTTGGACAGAAAGTAGTAGCTGCCGTCGTAGCTCCAATGCATTTCGGCCGCATGGCGCACCAAAGACTCGATCTCCGGCCGATCCAGCTTTAGCGGCACCGAAGCCAGACTGCGCAGTTCGGTCTTGGTGTATTCGTCGATCACCTGCGACAGCGGCAACACGAACAGGCGCGAGGGGTATTGCCCCATCAGCCCGCCCCAGGTGGAAAGCTGCACGTCATTGACGAACGCGCGGTAGGACAACACCAGGTGCTGTTCCAGATCCAGTCGACAGTCCGGGCCACGTGGCCGCCCCGGTGCGCAGATGACCAAGCGCAGCATGCTGTGCCCCCAGCGGCTGGCCAGGTTCTGATTGGCCTCGGCCAGCAGGTAGTCCACCGCATAGACCCGTTCAGGATCGATCTTGCCCAGCGGCGTCTTGGCAAAGTCGCTGCCCGCATTCAGATACGGCAGGCCTTGAGCACAGCTTTGCTGGCGTGCGGGCGCCCAGTCGAACCGCGCCTTGAAATATTCGAACAGTGCCGGACGACGGCAGGCATAGGTCGGGTCGAGGAGAAAATACTCCATGTTGACCGCGACGAATTCCTTGGGGCTGCTCACCTCATAGATATCAGGGCTGCGCACGATCTGACGGTTCTGCTCTTCGCGCTCGCCCCGGCGCCCGACATATTGCTGCCAGCCGGCCAAGTCCAACAGGCGTGGATCGTCGCTCAGGGTGAAGCGGCGAGTCGTCTGGCCGCGGCACTCATCGGGCAGGCCTACCTTGCCCAGGCTTGCATCCTGTCGGCCGCAGCGGCTTACCAGCGTGCGCTCGGCAGGTGTCCAGAGGCGCGCGCGGTCATAGATATGGGTCAGCTCGTGAAGCACGGTGGCCAGCAGCTCCTCGCGCACCGTACCGTGGGGACGGTTGGTCCGCCGCTGGGCCGAAGAGCCATCGGCCAGTCCTTGCAGCTGGTTCAGGTTCAACTCCAGGCTCGAGACCAGGGAGGCCTGACCATAGGCGTTGTCAGGCATGCGCGACGACCAACTGACGTCGATCCGGCGGTCCAGTTGCTCGACGAAGCGCGGCGGCAATGCAGCCATCGCATCGTCGAGCAGTGCCTGGCTGGCATCGGCCTGTCGAGCGTCCAGCCCGCTGCGATCAAGGACCAGCTGCAAGCCGGCAGTGGCCTGCGCCGTCGTCAGCAGAAGGCCTGCCGCCAGCAGCCAGCTGGCCAATCGTCTCACAGTGCGAGAATGGCTTCGGCGAGATCCTGGTCACTGGCGCTGCGCGCCTGTGGAACGCGTTCGCGCAGCGTATTGAAAGCCGCCTCCAGTTGGGCGCCACGAATATCGCCCTGGCTGGCCACATAGCTGGCTGCATCGTCCCGAGCTTCCAGGACCACCTTGGAGTCACGGATCGAAGTGGTGGTGTCGGACGTGAAATCGATCGATCGGCCGAATGCACGAACGATGATATTACTGGTGGCCACGACAGTTTGGGCCTGGGCCACATCGGCCAACAAGAACAGGCCGAGGGTAGCGGCAATCAGCGGGGTACGCATGGAGCTTCTCCGTAATACGAGGTGTCTATTGGACGAGTATCGCCTGCGCCAGTTCAAGGTCGCTGGCAGCAATTTGTGGGTGCTTCTGGCGAATGCTCGCCAGAGCTGCCTGCAATCGTGCCCCACGGCATCGCCCGCTGCTGGCGACGAAGCAGGCAGCATCGTCACGGGCAGACAGGATCAACTTGCGATCGAAGGGCGCCGTCGTGACCTTGCTGGTTACATACAGGGTGATCACCGAGGACTGCAGACTCACGTCGAAGGCCGTAGCCGACGACGCCCAGATGACGAGAATCAGTGGCAAATAACGCATCAGGCTTCAGATGTCGAGCGATTGGGCCGGCAAGGCTAGCCCAACGTGGGTCCGAGAACCACCCGCGATGCGCAGGCTGCAGCAGCCTGCCGCATTCTTCATCTGTGGGAGGTACCCGTTGCAGAGCATCAGATGGCCAGAATGGCCTGGGCCAGTTGCGCGTCGCTGGCCTGCATCTGCGGGGCGACCTTGCGGATATGGGCAAAAGCGCTTTCCAGCTTGGCACCGCGGATATCGCCCTGGCTGGCGACGAAGCTCGCCGCATCGTCCCGCGCTTCACGCACGATCTTGTTGTCGCGCAGCGAGGAAGACAGGTCAGAGGTTGCATTGGTCGATGCATTGACCCCACGGACCAGTGCATCGGTCGTGACGACGAAGCTTGAAGCCTGCGCGCCGCTGGCCAGAGCCAACAATACGGCGGCACCCAACAGATGATTACGGGACATGATGGATCTCCAGATCAAGGCGAAGTTTGAGCGCTATGAAGCTTATTAGAGCGCCTCGAAGCTTCGGGCGCCAGCACTCCGACCATCCAGCGTGAGCGATGATTCAACTGTTATGGTCTTTGATCATAATCATATAACTGTATCTGTCAGCTTCTGTGCAGGCAAAAAAAAGCCCGTCAGCGTTGACCGCGACGGGCTTTTTTAGAATTCGTTGCTGGTTCGGCCTTCAGGCTCTGTCACCAGCGCGGCGTTGCATCAACGCCAGAACGGCTTGCTCAACTCTTCGCAACGCTGGGCTTCGCTGATACCGGCATCGGCCAGCAGACGAGCATCCAGACGAGCCAGTTGATGGCGGCTGGCGATACGGCGCTGCCAAAGCATCAGGTTGGCGAAAAAGCGCAGAGGAGCCGAAGTTTGAGCAGTTTTGGTGTTGGCCTGGAACAGGTCGGAACTGAGGGTACGTTCCATGATGTACATCCTTCCGCTTGTGGCGGGGCTGAGTAGTGGTTTATCTGGTACCCATTTTCCGCGCTCCCTGTCCAGAACAGTAGGCACAGTTCACCTGTATTGTGTGCGGTCAGTTGACTGTTAAACCCAACTGTCTTGCTCTGGAATGAGGCAACTGTACGGGTCTGCCCTCAAGTAGTGCATTTTTGCTCGATATGCATTCACTCCAAGCAACTCGACCTCGATTTTTACCCGTACAGTAGTACAGTTTATGCTTCGTGCTGGTGAGTCCAGATACCACTTCCAAGAACTGTATTGCATCACAGCTAAACTGTGCGCTTCAGCTCGCCAACATGCGCCCGGTCTCTTCCAGGTTGATGTGCCATTGCAGTGCTTCCTGCAAGACATGAGGCGTGTGGCCGCCACGTAGGCATGCCTGATCGAAATAGCCCTGCAGGGCCTCTCGATACTGGGGATGAACACAGTTATCGATCACCGCCTGCGCCCGCTCCCGCGGTGCCAGGCCGCGCAGATCCGCCAAGCCCTGCTCGGTCACCAGGATATCGACGTCGTGTTCGGTGTGGTCGACATGGCTGACCATGGGTACGACGCTGGAAATTGCACCACCCTTGGCAATCGATTTGGTGACGAAGATGGCCAGGTGGGCGTTGCGCGCAAAATCACCCGACCCGCCGATGCCATTCATCATCCGGGTGCCGCAGACATGGGTAGAGTTCACGTTGCCGTACAGGTCGAACTCCAGCGCAGTGTTGATACCGATGATGCCCAGGCGTCGAATCACCTCCGGGTGATTGGAAATCTCCTGCGGACGCAGCACCAGGCGCGATTTGTATCGTTCGAAGTGGCTGAAGACTTCCGCATGCTTTCGCGCCGACAAGGTCATGGAGCTGCCCGAAGCGAACGCCAGCTTGCCGGCATCGAACAGGTCGAAGGTCGAGTCCTGCAGCACTTCGGAGTACATCGTCAGGTTGTCGAACGGTGAATCCAGCAGGCCGTGCATCACCGCATTGGCGATGGTGCCGATGCCCGCCTGCAACGGCATGAGGCTGTTGGTCAAACGCCCTGCGTCGACCTCGCTCTTGAAAAAGTCCACCAGATGCCCCGCGATCGCCTGGGTATCGTCGTCCGGTGGCAGCACAGTCGACGGTGAGTCGGCCTGCTGGCTGATGACGATGGCGCTGATCTTCGCCGGGTCGATCTGTACTGCGCAGCGGCCGATGCGGGTATCGGCGCTCAACACCGGGATCGGCAGGCGTGTGGGCCGATAGCTGGGAATATAGATGTCGTGCAGACCTTCCAGCTCCAATGGCTGCGCCAGGTTGATCTCGACGATCACCTGTTCGGCCAGGATCGCGAAACTTGCCGAGTTGCCCACCGATGTACTGAGCACCAGATGCCCTTCTTCGGTGATGGCGACGCATTCGATGACGGCCAGATCGACGGCCTTGATCTGGCGGTTGCGCAGCTGTTCCACGGTATCGGACAGATGCTGGTCGATGAACATCACCGAGCCGGCATTGATGGCCTTGCGCAAGGTGCTGTCGACCTGGAATGGCATGCGCCGGGCCAGCACACCGGCTTCGGTCAACTGCTTGTCCAGGTCATTGCCTAGGCTTGCGCCAGTCATCAGGCTGATCTTGAGCGGTGTACGCAGCGCGCGTTCCGCCAGCGCCTGGGGAACGGCCTTGGCCTCCCCGGCACGGGTGAAGCCACTCATGCCCACGGTCATGCCATCTTCGATCAGTTCAGCCGCCTGGGCGGCGCTCATTATCTTGTCCTGCAAGGAAGCCAGGCGAATACGGTCAGCGTGCATGTTCATTATCCCGAGAAGCGAAACGCGTGCTGCGCAGTCTAGTGAATGCGGGCAGTCGCGTCCTGCGACCAAAGTCGCATCAACCGCTCTATTCCGCACCTTTTCCCGTAAAACACTTTTACCGTAGATGCAAAAAACCCCGCCATGGGCGGGGTTAGCCGTTCACAGTGCAGCGCCTGGTGCGGCGTTTACTCCACAGCTTTGACCATGTCTTCGATGACTTTCTTGGCATCGCCGAAGACCATCATGGTCTTGTCCAAGTAGAACAGCTCGTTGTCCAAACCGGCGTAGCCGCTGGCCATCGAGCGCTTGTTGACGATGATGGTCTTGGCTTTGAACGCTTCAAGGATCGGCATCCCCGCAATGGGTGATTTCGGATCGTTCTTGGCCGCCGGGTTGACCACGTCGTTGGCGCCGAGCACCAGCACCACGTCGGCCTGGCCGAACTCGGAGTTGATGTCGTCCATCTCGAAGACCTGGTCATAAGGCACTTCGGCCTCGGCCAGCAGCACGTTCATGTGCCCCGGCATACGTCCGGCCACCGGATGGATCGCGTATTTGACGGTCACGCCGGCGTGGGTCAGTTTCTCGGTCAGCTCCTTGAGCGCATGCTGCGCGCGGGCCACGGCCAGGCCATAGCCAGGCACGATGATCACGGTGTCGGCGTTGGTCAGCAGGAACGTGGCATCGTCCGCCGAACCCGATTTCACTGGCCGTGCTTCCTTGGCACCCGCCGGGCCCGCGTCCGCAACGGCGCCGAAGCCACCGCCAATGACGTTGAAGAACGAACGGTTCATCGCCTTGCACATGATGTAGGACAGAATCGCACCGCTGGAACCCACCAGCGAACCGGCGATGATCAGCATCGAGTTGTTCAGCGAGAATCCGATGCCCGCTGCAGCCCAGCCCGAATAGCTGTTGAGCATGGACACCACCACCGGCATGTCGGCCCCGCCGATCGGGATGATCAACAGCACACCCAGGACGAACGCCAGGGCCAGCATCAGGCCAAAGGCGGCATAGCTGCCCGTGAACATGAAGATCAGACCACACAGCAAGGTACCCAGGCCGATCAGCAGATTGAGCTTGTGCTGGCCGGCAAACTGTACGGGCGCGCCTTGGAACAGGCGGAACTTGTATTTGCCGGACAGCTTGCCAAAGGCAATCACCGAGCCGGAAAAGGTGATGGCGCCAATCGCTGCGCCCAGGAACAGTTCCAGGCGGTTACCGGTTGGAATCGCCTCACCCAGGTGCGCGACGATGCCCAGCGATTGCGGCTCGACTACGGCGGCGATAGCGATGAACACCGCCGCCAGACCGATCATGCTGTGCATGAAGGCGACCAGCTCGGGCATCTTGGTCATTTCCACGCGCTTGGCCATGATCGACCCGGCGGTACCGCCCACCAGCAGACCGACCAGCACGTAGCCGATGCCGGCGGTTGCCAGTTCTGCGCCTAGCTTGTAGATCAGGCCGACGGTGGTGAGCACCGCAAGGGTCATGCCCAGCATGCCGAACAGATTGCCGCGTCGCGATGTGGTCGGATGGGACAGCCCCTTCAATGCCTGGATGAAGCACACCGATGCCACCAGATAAAGAAGCGTAACCAAATTCATGCTCATTGTTTGGACGCCTCATCCTTCGCTTTCGGGGCTTTCTTCTTGAACATCTCCAGCATCCGCCGGGTCACCAGGAACCCGCCGAATACGTTCACCGCTGCCAGCGCAACGGCCAGGGTGCCCATGGTCTTGCCCAGAGGCGTCACGGTCAGCGCTGCGGCGAGCATCGCACCGACGATGACAATGGCCGAAATGGCATTGGTCACGGCCATCAGGGGTGTGTGCAGCGCAGGTGTCACGTTCCAGACCACGTGATAGCCGACATAGATGGCCAGCACGAAAATGATCAGGTTGTAGATACCGTGGGAGATCAGCATGTCTTCCATTTGTAGTGTCCTCAGCCGTTCTTGCGCACGATCTGGCCATCGCGGCACATCAGGCACGCGGCGACGATGTCGTCTTCCAGGTTGATGGTGAACTGCCCTTCCTTGTCGAACAGCAGCTTCATGAAATCCAGCAGGTTGCGGGCATACAGCGCCGAAGCGTCGGCACCCACCTGCGCCGGCAGGTTGGTCGGCCCGACGATGGTCACGCCGTTATGCACCACCACCTGATCGGCCACGGTCAGTGGGCAGTTGCCGCCCTGCAGGGCTGCGAGGTCGATCACCACCGAGCCAGGCTTCATCTGTGCCACTGTTTCGGCGCTGATCAATGTAGGCGCCTTGCGCCCTGGAATCAGCGCAGTGGTGATGACGATGTCAGCCTGCTTGGCCCGCTCGTGAACCGCCTGCGCCTGACGCTGCATCCAGCTGGCAGGCATGGGCCGGGCGTAACCCCCCGTGCCTTCGGCGCATTCGCGTTCCTCGTCGGTTTCATACGGCACATCGATGAACTTCGCCCCCAGCGATTCGATCTGCTCCTTCACCCCCCGGGGGGCCCCCCCGACCCCCCCCCCCCCCCCCCCCCCCCCCCCCGCCGGGGGGGCGCGCCGGCCCCCCCCGC
>NZ_DJUS01000160.1:0-5852 GCF_002438365.1 Pseudomonas sp. UBA6276 | reverse complement strand
CCGCCTGGAGCTGTCGCTGGACCTGCTCGAACGCCTGTGCTTCGAGCCGCAGCTGACCGGCTGGAACGGTATCGGCTTCGTCATCCAGGCCTACCAGAAGCGCTGCCCGTATGTGATCGACTACGTCATCGACCTGGCTCGTCGCAGCCGTCATCGCCTGATGATCCGCCTGGTGAAAGGCGCCTACTGGGACAGCGAGATCAAGCGCGCTCAGGTCGAGGGCCTGGAAGGCTACCCGGTGTACACTCGCAAGGTGTACACCGACGTGTCCTATGTGGCCTGCGCACGCAAGCTGCTGTCGGTGCCGGAAGTCATCTACCCGCAGTTCGCGACCCACAACGCCCATACCCTGGCTGCCATCTACCACATTGCCGGTCAGAACTATTACCCGGGCCAGTACGAATTCCAGTGCCTGCACGGCATGGGCGAACCGCTGTACGAGCAGGTCGTGGGCAAGGTGGCCGATGGCAAGCTGAACCGTCCATGCCGCGTGTATGCACCGGTCGGTACCCATGAAACGCTGCTGGCCTACCTGGTTCGCCGCTTGCTGGAGAACGGCGCCAACACCTCGTTCGTCAACCGTATCGCCGATCAGTCCATCTCCATTCAGGAACTGGTCGCCGACCCGGTGGCCACCATCGAGCGGATGGCGACCCAGGAAGGTCAGTTCGGCTTGCCGCACCCGCGCATCCCCCTGCCGCGCGATCTGTATGGCAGCGACCGGGCCAACTCGGCCGGCATCGACATGGCCAACGAACATCGCCTCGCATCGCTGTCGTCCGCCCTGCTGGCCACGGCTCACAACGACTGGAAAGCCCTGCCGCTGCTGGGCTGCGAGGCCAGCAACGAACCGGCCCAGCCGGTGCTGAACCCGTCCGACCTGCGCGACGTGGTCGGCCATGTCCAGGAGGCTACGGTCACTGACGTCGACAACGCCATTCAGTGTGCGCTGATCAACGGCCCGATCTGGCAGGCCACCCCGCCAGCCGAGCGTGCCGCCGTGCTGGAGCGTGCCGCGGACCTGATGGAAGCCGAGATCCAGCCGCTGATGGGCCTGCTCGCCCGCGAGGCCGGCAAGACCTTCGCCAACGCCATTGCCGAGGTGCGTGAAGCCGTGGACTTCCTGCGCTACTACGCGGTGCAGGCGCGCAATGACTTCAACAACGACGCCCATCGCCCATTGGGGCCAGTGGTGTGCATCAGCCCGTGGAACTTCCCGCTGGCGATCTTCACCGGCCAGGTGGCTGCGGCGCTGGCCGCGGGCAACCCGGTGCTGGCCAAGCCTGCGGAGCAAACCCCGTTGGTGGCCGCTCAGGCCGTACGCCTGCTGCTCGACGCCGGCATTCCGGAAGGCGTGCTGCAACTGCTGCCGGGCCGCGGTGAAACCGTCGGCGCACGGCTGGTGGGCGATGAGCGGGTCAAAGGCGTGATGTTCACCGGTTCCACCGAGGTGGCGCGACTGCTGCAGCGCAACATCGCCGGGCGCCTGGATTCGCAGGGTCGACCGATTCCGCTGATCGCCGAAACCGGTGGCCAGAACGCGATGATCGTCGATTCTTCGGCGCTGACCGAACAGGTGGTGATCGATGTGGTGTCCTCGGCATTCGACTCCGCCGGCCAGCGTTGCTCGGCCCTGCGCGTGCTCTGCCTGCAGGAAGATTCCGCTGACCGCGTAATCGAAATGCTCAAGGGCGCCATGGCCGAAGCACGCCTGGGCAACCCCGAGCGCCTGAGCGTGGACATTGGCCCGGTGATCGACGCCGAAGCCAAGACCGGCATCGAGAAGCACATCCAGGGCATGCGCGACAAAGGCCGTGACGTCTACCAGATGGCCATTGCCGACAGCGCCGAGATCAAGCGCGGCACCTTCGTCATGCCGACCCTGATCGAACTGGAAAGCTTCGATGAGCTGCAACGCGAGATCTTCGGTCCCGTGCTGCACGTGGTGCGCTACAAGCGTCGCGATCTGGATCAGTTGATCGCTCAGATCAACGCTTCCGGCTATGGCCTGACCCTGGGCGTGCACACCCGCATCGACGAGACCATCGCCAAGGTGATCGACAACGTCCATGCCGGCAATGTCTACGTCAACCGCAACATCGTGGGCGCTGTGGTGGGTGTGCAGCCGTTCGGTGGCGAAGGGCTGTCGGGCACAGGTCCCAAGGCCGGTGGCCCGCTGTACCTGTACCGTCTGCTGTCGACCCGACCCAACGATGCCATCGCCCAGTCGTTCCAGCGCAGTGACGCCGGGCTCGCACCCGACGTGCGCCTGCGCGATGCCCTGGGCAAGCCGTTGCAGGCGCTGCAAGCCTGGGCCGCGAGCACCCAGCAGGCCGAGTTGGCACAGCTGTGCGGCGAATTTGCCATTCAGTCGCAGAGCGGCGTGACCCGTCTGCTCGATGGCCCGACCGGTGAACGCAACAGCTACACCATCCTGCCGCGCGAGCACGTACTGTGCCTGGCCGAGGTGGAAGCCGACCTGTTGGTGCAACTGGCAGCGGTGATGGCCGTGGGCTCCAGCGCAGTGCTGCCGGACAATGCCTTGAGCAAGGCCGTGCGCGCCCGTCTGCCCAAGGAAGTTCAGGCACGGGTCAAGCTGGTACCGGAGTGGAACAAGGACGAGGTGCTGTTCGACGCAGTGCTGCATCACGGTGATTCCGACCAGTTGCGCGCGGTCTGCGAGCAGATCGCCAAGCGCGGCGGTGCCATCGTCGGCGTACACGGCCTGTCCCAGGGTGAAACCGGGATCTGCCTGGAGCGTCTGGTGATCGAGCGGGCACTGAGCGTGAACACCGCTGCGGCCGGCGGCAACGCCAGCCTGATGAGCATCGGCTGATGCTGACCAATGTGAGCTGATCGGTTAAACACCACGGGCGCCTTCGGGCGCCCGTGGTGTATCTGGGCCAGACCCTGCGCCGGCGTACCTGCGACGTGACGGCGGTACCGGGCAAATCCTTTGACATACATGTGTTTACACGGGTTAGAATCCGTTGGCACGAGGCCTGCATGTTGCCGGTTCTGCCACTGCTTACGGAGTACTGCCCTTGGACGCCACCTTCATCAACAGCCTGTTCTTGATCGGCGCGTTGCTGGTGGGTGCAAGTATTCTGGTCAGCTCGCTGTCCTCTCGGCTGGGCATTCCCATTCTGGTAATCATCCTCGCCGTCGGCATGGCCGCTGGTGTGGATGGCGGCGGTATCATCTTCAACAACTACCCCACGGCCTACCTGGTCGGCAACCTGGCGCTGGCAGTGATTTTGCTCGACGGCGGCTTGCGCACGCGGGTTTCGAGTTTTCGCGTGGCGTTGTGGCCGGCGCTGTCGCTGGCCACGGTCGGGGTGCTGATCACCACTGCGCTGACCGGTGCGGTGGCAGCCTGGCTGTTCGACCTGAGCATGATCCAGGGGCTGTTGATCGGCGCCATCGTCGGCTCCACCGATGCCGCAGCGGTGTTCTCTCTGCTGGGTGGCAAGGGCCTGAACGAGCGGGTAACCGCAACGCTCGAAATCGAATCGGGCAGCAACGACCCCATGGCGGTGTTTCTCACCGTGACCCTGATCGACATGATCGCCAGCGGCCAGACCGGTCTGCATTGGGGCCTGCTGGGCCATCTGCTGCGCGAGTTCGGCATCGGCGGCGTGATTGGTCTGGGCGGCGGCTGGGTCATGCTGCAATTGGTCAACCGCATCAACCTGGCCACCGGCCTGTACCCGATCCTGGTGGTGGCCGGCGGCCTGCTGGTGTTCGCCTTGACCAACGCCCTGCACGGCAGCGGCTTCCTCGCCGTGTACCTGTGCGGCCTGGTCATGGGCAACAAACCGATCCGCAGCCGCCACGGCATTCTGCACATGCTCGACGGCATGGCCTGGCTGGCACAGATCGGCATGTTCCTGGTATTGGGCCTGCTGGTCACGCCCCACGACCTGCTGCCCATCGCCCTGCCCGCCCTTACCTTGGCGCTGTGGATGATCCTGGTCGCGCGGCCGCTGTCGGTGATGGTCGGGCTGCTGCCGTTCAAGGCCTTCCACGGCCGCGAAAAGGCGTTCATTTCCTGGGTGGGCCTGCGCGGCGCGGTGCCGATCATTCTGGCGGTGTTCCCGTTGATGGCCGGGCTGCCGGATGCGCAGCTGTTCTTCAACCTGGCCTTCTTTATCGTGCTGGTGTCGCTGCTGGTGCAAGGCACCAGCCTGCCGTGGGTGGCCAAGCTGCTCAAGGTCACCGTGCCGCCGGACCCGGCGCCGATCTCCCGCTCGGCCCTCGAAGTGCACATCACCAGTGAGTGGGAGCTGTTCGTCTATCGCCTGGGCGCGGAAAAATGGTGCATCGGCGCTGCTCTGCGCGAACTCAAGATGCCCGAAGGCACGCGCATCGCCGCGCTGTTTCGCGGCCAGCAACTGCTCCACCCCTCAGGCAGTACGGTGCTGGAAGTGGACGACCTGCTGTGCGTGATCGGCCATGAACACAACCTGCCCGCCCTGGGCAAATTGTTCAGCCGCGCACCACAACGCGGTCTGGACCTGCGTTTCTTCGGCGACTTCGTGCTCGAAGGCGACGCCGAACTGGGCGCTGTCTCGGCGCTCTACGGCCTCAAGCTCGACGGTCTGGATCCGCAGATGCCGCTCAGCCGCTTCATCATGCAGCGTGTCGGCGGCGCACCGATCGTCGGCGACCACGTGGAGTGGAATGGCACGCTGTGGACGGTCGCGGTCATGGACGGGAACCGGATCATGAAAGTGGGCGTCAAATTCCCCGAAGGAAGTCGTCCAGCGCCTGGGCTCTTCCTCTAAACTGCCCATCTCTCTTCGAGCTGTACGACTCTTAACCTATGCGCAATTTTCTTTCCGCAGCCCTGCTGGGGCTGTGCATGGCTGTCGCCAGCGTTCAGGCTGCCGACCCGCTGAACCGCGAAACGGTGCAGCAGAACCTCGACAAGATCGCCGAACGCAAGCTGCCAGAAGCCGACCAGAAGGCTCTGCAGCAGGTGTTCGAACAGACCCTGGGCCTGATCGGCAATCAGGAAGACAACGAACGCAAGCTGGCTGATCTCAAGCAGCAACTCACCGATGCACCCAAGCAGACCCTTGAGGCGCAGCGTGAGCTGAGCCGCCTCAAGGGCGCGCCGGTCATCCCGGTGACTCAGCGCTACGCAACCTTGAGTGTGCCGCAGCTGGAGCAGATCTTCAGCGAGCGCACCACCGAACAAGGTGAGCTGCAAAAGGCGCTGTCCGATGCCAACAGCCTGATCATTACCGCGCAGACCCGCCCGGAACGCGCGCAGACCGAGATCAGCGCCAGCCAGAACCGCATCCAGCAGATCAACGGCATCCTCAAGCTGGGCAAGAACGACGGCAAGGCGCTGACGCCCGACACCCGCAACCAACTGGTGGCCGAACAGGCCTCCATCGGTGCCTTGATCAACCTGCGCCGCCAGGAACTGGCCGGTAACAGCACCCTGCAAGACCTGGGTAATGCCCGGCACGATCTGGTGCTGGAAAAAACCACTCGGCTGGATCAGGAAATCCAGGACCTGCAGACGCTGATCAATCAGAAGCGTCTGGCGCAGTCCCAGGAAACGGTCACCAAACAGTCGCTGGAAGCACAGAAAGCCGGCGGCAGCAGCGTATTGGCCACTGAAAGTGCGACCAACGTCAAACTGTCCGACTACCTCCTGCGCAGCACCGACCGCCTCAACGAGCTGACCCAGCAGAACCTCAAGACCCGCCAGCAGCTCGACAGCGTGACCCAGAGCGACCAGGCCCTGGATGAGCAGATCAGCGTGCTCAAGGGCAGCCTGCTGCTGTCCAAGATTCTCTACAAGCAGAAGCAGGCGCTGCCCCACCTGAAGGTCGACC
>NZ_DJUS01000024.1:5996-6567 GCF_002438365.1 Pseudomonas sp. UBA6276 | reverse complement strand
GCACCGGCCATGTTGCGGCCGTGGGTGGATGTTTTCGAGCGATAGTCAGGCATGGAACGACTCCGGGCGGCTAATCGGGTTTCAGTGAGGGAGTGAGCTTTTCCTGGTCCGCGGCACGCTCGGTCGGTGTGTTGCCGTGCTTGCGGATGAGGCCGGTAACGCTGCGGGATCGCCACGCGTACGGCCGAGCTCATAAACCCGCCGGGGGATGATTGGCGAAGAGTAGGGCGATTCTACACCCATGGGGGAAGGATGGAACGTGGGGCAGGGCAAGTAATCGCCAGTGATGCCTGACGCGGCTCGCACCGCTGCTACAAAGCCCCTGTAGCAGCGGCGCGAGCCGCGTCAAAAGCGCCGTTGCATCAGCTGTTGGGCAACAACCGGCACGTAATGCTCTTGATGTACCGCGTTTCCGGAATCGCTGGATGCACCGGATGGTCCGGGCCTTGGCCGCCGCGTTCCAGCAGTTGGATGTTGCGGTCCAGGTGGCGGGCGCTGGTCAGCAGGATGTTCTGCAGGTCGTCCTCGGGCAGGTGCATGGAGCACGAAGCGCTGACCAGGATGCCGTCCT
>NZ_DJUS01000024.1:5667-5912 GCF_002438365.1 Pseudomonas sp. UBA6276 | reverse complement strand
TCGTTGAGGCGGCGGTAGGCGCCTTCGCCGTTCTTCAAGTCCTTCTTGCGCTTGATGAACGCAGGTGGGTCGGCGACGATCACGTCGAAGCGCTCTTCGGCGGCCTTGAGTTCTTTCAAGGCCTCGAACACGTCACCTTCCACGCAGGTGACTTTCTCGGCGAAGCCATTGAGCGCGGCATTGCGCTCGACGCCATCGAGGGCGAAGCCCGAAGCGTCGACGCAGAACACTTCGCTGGCGCCGAA
>NZ_DJUS01000024.1:0-5605 GCF_002438365.1 Pseudomonas sp. UBA6276 | reverse complement strand
GGCGCCAGGCGCGCGCGGTTCATGCGGTGGTCGTAGAACCAGCCGGTCTTCTGGCCTTCCATCACGGGGGCTTCGAACTTCACGCCGTTCTCTTCCAAAGCGACCCACTCCGGGACCACGCCGAACGCGCTTTCCACGTAGCGCTCCAGGCCTTCGGCATCGCGGGCGGCGGAATCGTTCTTGAACAGAATACCGCTGGGCTTGATCACCTGGATCAGCGCGGCCATGACATCGGCCTTGTAGCGTTCCATGGTGGCCGAAGCGAGCTGCACCACCAGAATGTCGCCGAAGCGATCCACGACCAGGCCCGGCAGCAGGTCGGAATCACCGTACACCAGGCGATAGAACGGCTTGTCGAACAGCCGCTCGCGCAACGACAGGCAGACGTTTAGGCGATGCACCAGCAACGACTTGTCCAGGCTCAGCTTGACGTCGCGCGACAGCAGGCGGGCGCAGATCAGGTTGTTCGGGCTCAGTGCGACGATGCCCAGAGGCTTGCCGCCGGCCGCTTCGAGAATGGCCTGGTCGCCCGCCTGGAAACCGTTCAGCGGGGTCGCGGCCACGTCGATCTCGTTGCTGTAGACCCACAGGTGGCCGGCGCGCAGGCGGCGGTCGGCGTTGGCTTTGAGGCGAAGGCTGGGCAGGGACATGAAGTCGCTCCGGGTAAAAAAGAGCGGGAGTATACCCCTTTGGTCCCGGCCTCGAATGGAGGATTCGACAAATGACCCGCCGCGCACGGTGGGCGCTAGGGGCCGCAGCGGTTAGAATCCGCGCTGTCCGAGGCGTCGAGCCTGGGGCATGCTTGCCTATCGATCCGCGTTTCCAGTCAGGAGCCCCATGCCTGAATTACCCGAAGTAGAAACCACCCGTCGCGGCATCGCCCCGCACCTGGAAGGGCAGCGTGTGAGCCGCGTCATCGTGCGCGATCGACGCTTGCGCTGGCCGATTCCCGAAGACCTGGATGCGCGCCTGTCCGGGCAACGGATCGTGGCGGTCGAGCGGCGGGCCAAGTACCTGCTGATCAACGCCGAAGTGGGTACCTTGATCAGCCATTTGGGGATGTCGGGCAATCTGCGCCTGGTCGAAGCCGGCTTGCCGGCGCTCAAGCACGAGCACGTCGATATCGAGCTGGAGTCGGGCATGGCCTTGCGCTATACCGATCCTCGGCGCTTCGGCGCCATGCTCTGGAGCCAGGATCCGCTCAACCACGAACTGCTCCTGCGCCTGGGCCCCGAGCCGTTGACCGAGCTGTTCGACGGCGAAAGGCTGTTCCAGCTGTCGCGTGGGCGCAGCATGGCGGTCAAGCCGTTCATCATGGACAACGCCGTGGTCGTGGGTGTGGGCAATATCTACGCGACCGAAGCGCTGTTCGCCGCCGGTATCGATCCGCGCCGCGCGGCAGGGGGCATATCCCGTGCCCGCTACCTGCGCCTGGCGGTCGAGATCAAACGCATCCTGACCTATGCGATCGAGCGCGGCGGCACCACGTTGCGTGATTTCATCGGCGGGGATGGCCAGCCGGGCTACTTCCAGCAGGAGTTGTTCGTCTATGGTCGCGGTGGGCAGCTGTGCAAGATCTGCGGTACCACCCTGCGCGAGGTCAAGCTGGGCCAACGTGCCAGCGTGTATTGCCCGCGTTGCCAGAAATGACGGTGCTGCACGGACGGTGTTGAGAGGGGCAGGGATAGCCAAGCCTTCGGCTCTTCAAGAAGCGGCTCGCCCCTGTCCTGCACAATCCCGAGCAACTGATATAGTTACCGCATCGCAAATCGCAGTCGCCCACGTGAGCAGAAGGATTGTGCCATGAACCTGTTTCGAACCCTGTCGCTGGCGCTGATCGTCAGTTTCGGCCTGCACGCCGTGCCGGCCATCGCTGCCGACTCGAGCATGAGCGCAAGCAGCGGTGACCCGACCTACCAGATCCAGAATCCTCCGGCCTACGCCATGATCGGCGACCTGCTGATCGCACGGCCGTTGCTGGTCGCCGCCACCATCGTGGGCGCAGGTCTTTTCGTGATCTCTTTACCGTTCACCGCAGCCGGTGGCAACGTCGGGGCCAGCGGCAAGGCCCTGGTGGTGGATCCAGGCAAGGCAGCGTTCGTGCGTTGTCTGGGCTGCACGCAGAGCGGCTATAACAACGCCGGCAATTAAGCCAGGCATTGGCATGGGAACTCAGTGCTTGCCAGTGATCTGGCGGTACTTGGCCATCAGCTGTTCCTGGGATTCAGGGTGCGCTTCGTCCAGTGGAATGCAATCCACCGGGCAGACCTGCTGACACTGTGGCTCGTCGTAGTGGCCTACGCACTGGGTACACAGGTTGGGATCGATCACGTAGATCTCCTCCCCCTGGGAAATGGCAGCGTTCGGGCACTCGGGTTCGCAGACGTCGCAATTGATGCAATCGTCGGTGATGATCAGGGACATGAAAACTCCGGCCCGAGACTACGGCCCAGGCATGTGAAAACCAATGGCCGCAATTGTGCCGCATTAGCGCCCGCAGTGCACGCGGGCGCAACACCGGATGCCTACTTCTTGCTGAAGCGCTGGGTCAAGGCCTCGGCCACGGCCGGGTGAACGAACTTGGTGATGTCTCCGCCCAGCGCGGCGATTTCCCGCACAAGCGTCGAAGAAATGAAGGAATAGCGTTCCGAAGGCGTGAGGAACAGGCTTTCCACGTCCGGCGCCAATTGCCGGTTCATGTTGGCCAGCTGGAACTCGTATTCGAAATCGGACACCGCTCGCAGGCCACGCAGCAGCACGTTGGCGTTCTGCTCCTTGGCGAAGTGCGCGAGCAGGGTCGAGAAACCGACGACTTCGACGTTCGGCAAGTGCCGTGTCACTTCGCGCGCCAACTCCACGCGTTGTTCGAGGGCGAACAACGGATTCTTCTTGGGGCTCGCGGCGACCGCGATGATCACGTGATCGAACAGGCGCGAAGCGCGTTCGACCAGATCACCGTGACCCTTGGTGATCGGGTCGAAGGTACCTGGGTACAACACTCGGTTCATCACGGCGTCCTGGCGGGAATCGGTTGGGGAGTGCGATGGTATCGCAGCCGGAGAGGTCGGCCAAGCCTGCATCGTGGGCGCAATGCAAGGGTGATCGCCTGTGGCACGCTGTCGCGGTACGCGCGCGTCCGCGGTAGGATGACGGGCAGGCCAGGTGTGCCGCGTGCGCCGACGTGCCTGCTGCTACAGTGAATCATGCCGCGATGGATGCTGTCTGAGCTGTTCCAGCGAAGGGCAAGTCCATCATTCATTCACCGCTGGAGTCCTTCATGCCCCTCGCGCAACTGATCAGCCCGCAAGCACTCGCCGAACACCTCGACTCCCCCGAATGGGTCCTGCTGGACTGCCGCTACAGCCTCGAAGACGCCGACTATGGCCAGCGCAGCTATGCCGAAGGCCATATCGCCGGTGCCCATTTCGCCGACCTGGGCCGCGACCTCAGTGCGCCGGTGATCAAGGGCGTGACCGGGCGTCATCCGTTGCCCGAACCTGCACACTTGCAGGAACGGTTGCAGCGCTGGGGCATCGATGCAGACAGCAAAGTCGTCGTCTATGACGACGGGCCCGGCGCCTATGCGGCGCGGGCGTGGTGGCTGCTGGCCTGGCTGGGCAAGCGCGATGGCGTCTTTCTGCTCGATGGTGGGCTGGCCGCCTGGCACGCCGCCGGTCTGCCCTTGAGCCTGGATGCTGCGCCCACCGAGCCCGGCGATTTTGTCGGCACACCGGATGGCGCGCGGGTGGTCGATGCGACCGATCTGCAGGCACGCCTGGAAGATCCACAGTTGACCTTGCTGGATGCACGCGCGTTGCCCAGATTTCTGGGCGAGGTGGAGCCCATCGATCCTGTCGCCGGGCATATCCCCGGTGCGCAGTGTGCGGCCTTCACCGAAAACCTGGGGCCCGATGGCCGCTTCCTGCCGGCAGCGCAATTGCGTGAGCGCTTCGCCGCCCAATTGCAGGGCCGGACCGCGGAACAGGCGGTGGCTTATTGCGGTTCCGGCGTCACCGCCTGCCACAACCTGTTCGCCATGGCCCTGGCCGGTTACCCGTTGGCGACACTGTATGCAGGCTCCTGGAGCGACTGGATCACCGATCCGCAGCGACCTGTGCAGAAGGGCTCATGAACTCGATCCACTGATTCAGCCATTGCGGTATGCGCCGCTCCAGGTAATAGCCGGGTTGGCGCAGGCTGCCCTCGACGAAACCGACATGTCCGCCCCGTGCATGCAGTTCGAATTCTATGCAGGGCGACATCTCTTCGGCGGTCGGCAGGCTGTGGGGGAACACGAATGGATCGTCCTGCGCCTGGATGATCAACGTGGGTTTTGCAATGCCACCCAGGTAGTACCGACTCGAAGAGCGTCGATAGTAGTCATGCGCGTCCTTGAAACCGTGCAGCGGCGCCGTGACCTGGCCATCGAAGTCCCAGAAGGTCTTGATGCCCTGCAGTGACCCAAGAGCCTCCAGCGCCGCCAGCCCATCGTGATGTCCTTCCTGCTGGAAGCGACTGCGCTTGTCGGTCAGGTAGGCGAGCATGGCGCGCATGAAATGGGCCTGGTACACCCGGGAAAAGCCTTGGGTCATGCGGTCGGCGCACTGGTCCAGGCGAAACGGCACAGAAACCGCCACGGCGGCCTGCAATGGGCTGTTCGGCCCGCTTTCGCCCAGGTGCTTGAGCAGAATGTTGCCGCCCAGTGAGTAGCCTACGGCGAACAGCGGCGCCTGGGGCCTCTGTGCGCCCAGGTGATCAAGTACGTGCTGAAGGTCTTCGCTGGCGCCCGAATGGTAGCTTTGCGCGAGCAGGTTGGGCTCGCCGGAGCAGCCGCGCCAGTTGACCGCCACGCTTGCACACCCGTACTTGCCCAATTGCCTTTGCAGGCCGGCGACGTAGGGCGAGTTGGATGATCCGGTCAGACCGTGCAGTACCACCACCAACGGGGCATGGGGTGTGTGGGGGCCGTGCCAGTCGAGGTCGACGAAATCACCGTCCGCCAGCCACAGACGCTCCCGCTCGCGCGGCAACGCCGGTTGCTTGCGCCACAAGGGGCCCCACAGCGTCTGCAGGTGTGGGTTGGCCAGCCCGAGGGCTGGGCGAAAGCGAGGATGTGCTGCGTTCAACATGAATGCCCTGACAAGCCGGTGTCAGCCACGCTGCCACAGAGAGTAGTAGACCTGCCCGGCTTTCTTCTCGCGGTGCAAGCGCCAGGTAGCCGGCATCTGCAACGCTGAGGGCGGTGTCTCGCTCTCGGTGTAGATCCAGGCGCGCTCTGCCAGCCAGCCTTTTTCTTCCAGCAGCGTGCAGGTCGCCGGCAGCAGGTTCTGGTGGAAGGGTGGGTCGAGGAACACCAGATCGAATGCGCTCGGAGTCTGGGTTTCCAGGTACTTCAACGCATCGCTTTGCAGCAACTGGCCCGTGGCGCAACCAAGCAGGTCCAGATTGTGCCGAAGGCTGGAAATGGCGGTGGCATTGGCATCCAGCGCCAATGCCATGCTGGCGCCACGGGACAGCGCTTCGAGGTACAGGGCACCACTGCCGGTGAAGGCATCCAGCACCTTGGCACCTTCGATGTGCGCTGCCAGCCAGTTGAACAGCGTTT
>NZ_DJUS01000002.1:0-40214 GCF_002438365.1 Pseudomonas sp. UBA6276 | reverse complement strand
TCATTGACGCCGTAACGCAGCATGGCGAGACGCTCCGCACCCATGCCGAAAGCAAAACCCTGGAACTCTTCGGGGTCGATGCCCGACATGCGCAGCACGTTGGGGTGCACCATGCCGCAGCCCAGCACTTCCAGCCAGCCGGTCTGCTTGCAGACCCGGCAGCCCTTGCCGCTGCACATCACGCATTGAATATCGACTTCAGCCGAAGGTTCGGTGAAGGGGAAGAACGAAGGGCGGAAACGAACCGCCAGCTCTTTTTCGAAGAACACCCGCAGGAATTCCTCGATGGTGCCTTTCAAGTCCGCGAAGTTGATGTCGCGGTCGATCAGCAACCCCTCGACCTGATGGAACATCGGCGAGTGGGTGATATCCGAGTCGCAACGATAGACCCGGCCCGGGCAGACGACCCGAATCGGCGGCTGTTGCGACTCCATGGTCCGCGCTTGCACCGGAGAGGTGTGGGTACGCAGCAACATGTTGGCATTGAAATAGAAGGTGTCATGCATCGCACGGGCCGGGTGATGGCCTGGGATGTTGAGCGCTTCGAAGTTGTGATAGTCGTCTTCCACCTCGGGACCTTCGGCAATGCCGTAGCCGATATGGGTGAAAAACTGCTCGATCCGCTCCAGCGTCCGGGTGACCGGATGCAGGCCGCCAGTTGTCTGGCCACGGCCAGGCAAGGTCACGTCGATCTGCTCGGCAGCGAGCTTGGCGCTCAGCTCGGCTTCTTCGAAAGCCGTCTTGCGCGCATTGAGGACATCTGTGACACGCTCCTTGGCTTCGTTGATCAGCGCACCCACTTTAGGACGCTCATCGGCAGGCAGGTTGCCCAGGGTCTTCATCACCTGAGTCAGTTCGCCTTTCTTGCCAAGGAATTGAACCCGGATCTGCTCCAGGGCATTGATGTCTTCAGCGTGTTGCACGGCCTCCAAAGCTTGAGAGACCAGCGCATCCAGGTTTTCCATGTACAGACTCCAGATACGAAATAGGGGAAGAGCTTGAAGGCTCTTCCCCTATTCATGACGTTTAACACCCCAACCCGCCGACGGCGGGCCAAGGTGATTGTCGGGGTACTTAGGCCAGCGAGGCTTTAGCTTTCTCGACAATCGCCGCAAACGCCGCTTTTTCGTTCACTGCCAGATCAGCCAGAACCTTGCGGTCGATCTCGATGGACGCTTTTTTCAGGCCGGCGATGAAACGGCTGTAGGACAGACCGTTGACACGAGCACCAGCATTGATACGAGCGATCCACAGGGCGCGGAACTGACGTTTTTTCTGACGACGGTCGCGGTAGGCGTACTGGCCTGCCTTGATGACCGCTTGCTTGGCTACACGGAATACGCGCGAACGAGCGCCGTAGTAGCCTTTAGCCAGTTTCAGAATTTTCTTGTGACGCTTACGGGCAATGACGCCACGCTTAACACGAGCCATGAGTTAGTCCTCTATCTTTGACCGAAATTAACGAAGGCGCAGCATGCGCTCGACTTTTGCCACGTCAGACGGGTGCAGCAAGCTGCTACCGCGCAATTGACGCTTACGCTTGGTCGACATTTTGGTCAGGATGTGGCTCTTGAAAGCGTGCTTGTGCTTGATGCCGTTGGCGGTTTTCAAAAACCGCTTCGCTGCACCACTCTTGGTTTTCATCTTTGGCATGTTCGGGTACTCCACGTTCAATTGATAAACATAACCGCAAGGCCTGCCGTGCCCTGGTGGTTACTTCTTTTTCTTGGGGGCGATGACCATGATCAGCTGGCGTCCTTCCATCTTCGGATGCTGTTCAACGGAGCCGTATTCGAGCAGGTCACCTTCGACCCGCTTCAACAGCTCCATGCCCAGCTCCTGATGCGCCATCTCACGGCCGCGGAATCGCAAGGATACCTTGGCCCTGTCCCCATCACTCAGGAAACGTACCAGGTTGCGGAGTTTTACCTGGTAATCCCCTTCTTCCGTCCCTGGACGAAACTTGATTTCTTTTACCTGAACCTGTTTCTGGTTCTTCTTCGCCGCGGCAACCTGCTTCTTCTTCTCGAAGATCGATTTGCCGTAGTCCATCACCCGACATACGGGCGGGATGGCATCAGCGGAGATTTCCACCAGGTCCAGCTTCGCTTCTTCAGCGATACGAAGCGCTTCATCGATAGAGACGATGCCAATCTGCTCGCCGTCAGCGCCAATTAACCGAACCTCGCGTGCCGAGATATTCTCGTTGATCGGGGCTTTCGGTGCAGCTCGTTTATCTTGTCTCATTTCACGCTTAATAATAATTACTCCGAATCTGGGCGACCACGCCGGGATACCGCTTGTGCCAGGTACTCGGTGAATTGGGCGATGGGCATGGAGCCCAGGTCAGCACCTTCACGGGTACGCACAGCGACAGTTTGCGTTTCAACTTCCTTGTCCCCGATGACCAGGAGATAAGGAACCTTGAGCAAAGTATGCTCACGGATTTTAAAGCCGATCTTTTCATTTCTCAAGTCGGACTTGGCACGAAACCCGCTTTCCGTCAGATTTTTTTCGACGAGCTGCACGAAATCCGCTTGTTTATCAGTGATATTCATCACCACGGCCTGCACAGGCGCCAGCCAGGCCGGGAATGCGCCCTCGTAGTGCTCGATCAGGATACCGACGAATCGCTCGAACGAACCCAGGATCGCGCGGTGCAGCATCACGGGATGCTTGCGTCCGTTGTCTTCGGTGACGTATTCGGCACTCAGACGGATCGGCAGGTTGAAATCGAGCTGCAGTGTACCGCATTGCCAGACGCGACCCAGACAATCCTTCAGCGAAAACTCGATCTTGGGACCGTAGAAGGCGCCCTCGCCCGGCTGTAGGTCATAAGGCAAGCCAGCAGCATCGAGCGCTGCGGCCAAGGCCGACTCGGCGCGATCCCACAGCTCGTCGGAGCCGACTCGCTTCTCGGGACGCGTGGACAGCTTGAGCTGGATGTCCTTGAAGCCGAAATCGGCATAGACGTCCATGGTCAGCTTGATGAAAGCCGCCGATTCGGATTGCATCTGCTCTTCGGTACAGAAGATGTGCGCGTCGTCCTGAACGAAGCCGCGCACGCGCATGATGCCGTGCAGCGCGCCGGAAGGCTCGTTGCGGTGGCAGGCGCCGAACTCGGCCAGGCGCAGCGGCAGCTCGCGGTAGCTTTTCAGGCCTTGATTGAACACCTGCACATGGCATGGGCAGTTCATCGGCTTGATGGCGTAGTCGCGATTTTCCGACTCGGTGGTGAACATGTTCTCGGCGTAGTTGGCCCAGTGCCCGGATTTCTCCCAGAGGCTGCGATCGACCACCTGCGGCGTCTTGATTTCCAGGTAGCCGTTCTCACGCTGGATCTTGCGCATGTACTGTTCAAGCACCTGGTAGACGGTCCAGCCGTTGGGGTGCCAGAAGACCATGCCCGGCGCTTCTTCCTGAAGATGGAACAGGCCCAGGCGCTTGCCGATCTTGCGGTGATCGCGCTTCTCGGCTTCCTCGATACGCTTGACGTAGGCGGCCAGTTGCTTTTTGTCTGCCCAGGCAGTGCCGTACACACGCTGCAACTGCTCGTTCTTGGCATCGCCGCGCCAGTAGGCACCGGACAGCTTGGTCAGCTTGAAGGACTTGAGAAAACGGGTGTTCGGCACGTGCGGACCGCGGCACATGTCGACGTATTCTTCGTGATAGTACAGGCCCATGGCCTGTTCATCCGGCATGTCTTCGACCAGACGCAGCTTGTAGTCTTCGCCGCGAGCGGTGAATACGTCGATGACTTCGGCACGCGGCGTGACTTTCTTGATCACGTCGTACTCGGTATCGATCAACTGCTGCATGCGCTGCTCGATCGCCGCCATGTCGTCGGGTGTAAAAGGCCGCTCGTAGGCGATGTCGTAATAGAAGCCTTCTTCGATGACCGGGCCGATCACCATCCGCGCGGAGGGATACAGCTGCTTGACGGCATGACCGACCAGGTGGGCGCAGGAGTGACGGATGATTTCCAGCCCCTCTTCGTCCTTGGGCGTGATGATCTGCAAGGTGGCGTCGGCGGTGATCAGGTCACAGGCGTCGACCAGCTGGCCATTGACCTTGCCGGCCACGGTGGCCTTGGCCAGGCCGGCGCCGATGGAGGCGGCTACCTCGGCAACGGAAACCGGGTGATCGAACGAACGCTGACTGCCATCGGGAAGAGTAATGGTGGGCATGGCGCCTCCTCTCCTAGTGGTGACCCCTACCAAAGGTCACATGGGTTGGGATGAGCCAGTACGCGATTCGCCCGGTATGCCCGCCTTACGTTGGCAGGAGCCTTGCGGCCGACCGGAATACGAACCAGAGTGACTGGAGCAATCGAAAAAGGTGAATCCCGCGCTTCGCGCTGCCGAACAAGGCAGTGCCGAGCGCAAGGCCGAACATCCTAGCACACAAGGTGCGTCGAATTGGTGCGTCATGCGTGCGATATGGCAACTCACCGGGTCGCTGAACTTGCGGCCCGTTCCACCCCTCAGATGTGGTGAGTCCAAACCGCCTGAAAACAAGGAGCTATTCATTATGGGTCTCAAACGACTTCTTCCCCTGAGTGCCTGCCTGGCCCTGATGCTTCCATTCGCGGCCCAGGCTGCCGCGCTGTCCGCCGACGCCAAGGCCGAATACACCGCTCAATGTCAGGCTGCAGCCGTGCAGCAAGGCGTCGACGCTGCCAAAGCACAGGCACACTGCAGCTGCGGCGCGAAAGTGATCGAGGACAAATTCACCCAAGCCGAGATCGACCAGTTGACCAACAAGCAGGTCGAACCACCGATGGCGCTACGCCAGAAGTTGATGAAGGAAGTGCTGGTTTGCAAAAACCAGTAACCTCGACAGCTCACCTGAAGAGCACTTCGGGCGTTCTTCAGGCCTGATAACAGCAGACGATCGATTTATTTGCGACGGAATGCGGTTTTTTTTAAAAGAATTTTCAGGTGCAAACCCTAACAAAATAAGGGGTTTAGCCGCTTCGGACAGGTCAAAAGGCGACAACCTTGGCTTCCTGCCCCAATCAAAGGGGGTTCACAGTCCAGCTTTTGGACTATGATAGGGACCGTGTGCCCAGTTGGCCTGAGCAGCACAGCACTACTGAATATTATGTTTCTTGGAGATTCACCATGTCTAATCGCCAGTCCGGCACCGTAAAATGGTTCAACGATGAGAAAGGCTTCGGCTTCATCACTCCTCAAGGTGGCGGTGACGACCTGTTCGTACACTTCAAAGCTATCGAATCCGACGGTTTCAAAAGCCTGAAAGAAGGCCAGACCGTTTCGTTCGTGGCTGAGAAAGGCCAAAAGGGCATGCAAGCTGCTCAAGTTCGCCCAGAGTAATCTCGGCAGCTGAAAAAACCCGTCCATGTGACGGGTTTTTTTTCGCCTGCGAATCGTGCCGCGTTCAGCCGCAGTTGACGCGAGTGATCTGACCGCTGTCGTCGGCGTTCAGATTGAGACGGTCGGAACGGTACTCCAGGGTGACCATGTCGTGGGGACGCAGTATCCGGGCAACCTGGGCGCCTGCCTTGACCCTGGCCTCTTCGAGCAGGTCGGCGGAAGCTGGCTTGCCGACGGTGTAGCGTGCGCCATCGGCGTTGCAGCGTCCGTCGAACGCGGGTGCAGCAGCGGCAGACGACTGGGTCGACTTTTCTGAGGTAGAGCAGCCGCTGGCGGCCAGGGCGGCCATCAGGATCAACAGGGTCTTGCGCGGGAAAGGCATGCAGCCTCCTCTTTTTCCAGTAGGTTTTCGAATAGTCAAGGTTGTGCGACCGCCTGCAACTGGATTGGTTGCACACTGGGCCAGTCTGCCCCAAGGCACCGTAACCGAGCCCCAGCGAATTCGTCACGGGATGTGTGGTGACATCGCAGTCAGTACAGATCGATGTAATCGGATCGGGGCACCGGCCAGTGAGTCTGCAACGCGGTATGGATCTGCTGGATCCATTCGGCGTCCTCGGCGGCAGCCGGACCCACGTAGCCCGATCCGGCAGACCAGGTCTCGAGACGGAAACACAGTCCCTGCACGTCCATGCCACCGATCGCCTGGGTGGAAAGGAAAGCGATACCCTCGCGGGTGACACGTAGCTGGTTATGGACGGCCGGATTTCCCGACGCAATGAGCGCGCGGACTGCCTCGGTAGTCAGCGAGTCAGGCTGCTTGAGATCGATGTGCACATGAGCCTCCATGCTGAAGATAGACCCCAAGTTTGGCACGAGGCCGGCCATCTGCCCAAGGGCCGGTGTAAAGCGTGGACGAAAATGCTTTACTGGATCACGTGGAGCGAACGTCGTTCGCTTGTGACCGTTGGCGAGAGCAACATGGCAAACGTATCGATCAAGGCGGACATCAAGGTCCAGTGGCCTCAGGGCCAGAGCTCTTTCAGTCCCGGCACGCCTGAAGAACTGGCGATCATCGGGGTCGACGTGCTGGTCAAGGCACTGGGCACCGAGGCTGCGCGCAGCTTCGTCATGCAGGTGTTCGAGCGCTACGCTCACGAGCATGCGGCAGCGTCGGTCAACAGCGTCGCTCATCCACTCAAGAATCCAACTACCTTATAGCCAGCCCGAGCTCTCATCGGGCTCGACAGATCAAGGCAGACGCTGCAGCCGTTGCGTCAGCAGATCGAAGAACCCCTGCGCGTTGCCGTCGTTTACCCAGAACACATTCGTGGGTTGCTTGAGGGTGCCGTACCAGTCGGCCACGGTCTGACCAAAGGTGGGGCCTTCGCGGCTGTCGATGGTCAGGTTGACTTGGCGACCGCTGAACAGCTCCGGCGCCAACAGGTAGGCAATCACGCTGGCATCGTGCACCGGGCCGCCGGGCAATCCGTAGTGCTCCATATCGGCCTTGACGTACGCCTGGAGGATATCCACCACCCGAGGACCCGCCTTGTTCGACAACGCAGCCAGTTGCTGCAGACGTGCCGGACTGGTGAGGATCTTGTGGGTGACGTCGAGCGGGACGTAGGTGAGCTTCACCCCGCTCGCCAGCACGACCTGAGCGGCGTGCGGGTCGGCGAACAGGTTGAATTCCGCTGCCGGCGTGATGTTGCCGCCGTTGAAGTGGGCGCCGCCCATGACGATCACTTCCTTGATGCCCTGGGTAATGCCAGGGGCCTGGATCAACGCCAGCGCCAGGTTGGTCTGTGGCCCCAGCATGGCCAGGGTGATGCTGCGAGGTTCGGCATGGCTGAGGGTGTCGATCAGGTATTGCACCGCACTGCCTTCGGCCAGGCCCTTGGCCGGCTCTTGGACGACGATACCCGGCACGCCCTCCTCGCCGTGCACGTTGGCGGCATAGATGGGCTCGCGGACCAGCGGCTTGGGCGCGCCGGCATACACCGGTACGTCCTCGCGGCCTGCCCATTCACGAGCCAGGCGGGCGTTGCGCGAGGTCTTGTCCAGGCGCACGTTGCCGGCCACGGTAGTGAGCGCGCGAACGTTGATCTGCTCAGGAGAGGACAGGGCCAGCAGCAAGGCGACGAAGTCATCGGCACCCGGATCGGTATCGATGATCAGATCGATCTTGTCGGCCGCCATGGCGGTGGCGCTGGTCAGCAAGGCCATCAGCGAAAATCCTCGGATCAGGGTCAGGAAAAAACGTTGCATATCACACTCCTTGTGCTTATTGATGAATCTAGAAAGTAACGCCTGCCATCAGGGCAATGTTGCTGTAGGGCTGGCATTCGCCGGTCCGCACGATAGCGCGGGCGCTTTTCAACAACTCCTTGAACCGCGCATGGCTGACCATCTGGCGCACGCCCAGTGCGCCTTGATCGTGCAACTGCTGGATCCGGGTCGACGCCGGGGGCAGTACCTGGAGCATCTCCTCGGCGATCACGTGGCTTTCCACCTGCATTTCGCTGAGCAGCACCTCCAGTGTGCTGACGAAGCTGGGGATGCCCGGTGTGAGGGCCAGGTCGATCAAGGGCACGCCAGGTGGCACCGGCAGGCCCGCATCGCCTATCACGACGATGTCGCCATGGCCCAGAGAGGCGACCAACTGTGACAGGGAAATGTTCAGCAATGCAGTCTTTTTCACGATAGCACCTGCTCGACCTGCGCCAGGGTTGGAATGGAAGGCTGCGCACCGGCGCGAGTGACCGACAGCGCCGCAGCGGCCTGACCGAAGGCAACGGCCTGGGACTCGTCCAGGCCACGGGCCAGGGCGGCGGCAAAGCCACCGACGAAGGTGTCGCCCGCCGCCGTGGTATCCACGGCCTGCACCTTGCGGCCAGGAGAGTGCCGGGACCGCACGCCATCGGCAAACAAGACGCCGCGCTCGCCCAGGGTGACGATGATCTTGCCTGCACCGGCCTCGCGCAGAAGGCTGGCGGCCTGCTCTGCCTCGGCAACCGAATTCACCGCAAGCCCGGTCAGGGCCTGCGCTTCGGTTTCGTTGGGGATCAGGTAGTCGATCCAGCCCAGCCACTGCGACGGCAAGGGGCCGGTCACCGGCGCGGGGTTGAGAATGACGGTTTTTCCTGCCTCGTGAGCGCGTTGGAGGACAAAAGCCACCACCGGGTAGGGAATTTCCAGCTGGCATACCACTACGTCGGCGGCGTGCAGAAGACCATCGAAGCGCTCGATGTCGGTGGATTCGAGTTGGCCATTGCCACCTGCCACGATGACGATCGCATTCTGGCTGTTGGCATCGACGACGATCATGGCGATCCCGGTCGCCACGTCCTCGGCCACCCGCACGCCCTGACAGTCGATACCTTCATCGGCCAGCGCCTGTCGCAGCGCGTGGCCATAGGCGTCGGCGCCCACACAGCCGATCATTGCCACCTGGCCGCCCAGGCGCGCCGCCGCGACTGCCTGATTGGCGCCCTTGCCGCCCGGAACCGTCGCGAAGGACTGGCCCAGCAGCGTTTCTCCCGCGCGCGGCAAACGTTCGGCCTGTGCCACCAGATCCATGTTCAGACTGCCTATTACCAATACGTTCGCTTGCATCGTGTGCCACTCTCAGCGCAATTCATGGGGAAGACCGGCGTATCGCGCCGTGGACTCGCGCACCACGATCTGTGGCGCGATGATGTGTTGCGTGGCGGCTGTGCCGGCAGCGCCAGCGATCCGGGCCAGGAGCCGCTCGGCGGCGCTCTCGCCCAGCTCGCCGATACGCTGGCCCACGGTGGTCAGGGCCGGGTAGACGTAGCGGCTGAGCTGGATGTCGTCGAAGCCGATGACCGATAGCTGCTCGGGCACGCGGATACCCTGTTCGGCGGCAGCGCGCAGCACGCCCAGACCGATCATGTCGTTGGCAGCGAAAATCGCCGTGGGCCGCTCGCCCGCCAGCAGTTGCACCGTCGCCCGGTAGCCGCCCGGGCTGGTGAAGTCGCTGTGCAGGACATGACCTTTCGCGGGCTGTAGACCGTACTCGGCGAGCGCGCGATGGTAGCCGTCCATCCGCAGTTGCGCCACATGGGTATGCTCCGGCCCGCTGATGCAGGCAATGGCGCGATGGCCCAGTTCCAGCAGGTGCAGGGTGGCCAGGTAGCCGCCCTGCTCGTGGTCGATGCACACCAGATCGGCGGTCACCTCGTGCAAGCCGCGGTCAACGATGACCATGGGCGTGCGCACCGCCGCCAGCATATCGGTCAGCGCGGCATCGCCACCGACCGAAGCGAACACGATGCCGTCGACCCGCTTTTCAAGCAATACACGCAGGTAGTTACGCTGCTTCTGCGGATCGTCATCCGAGTTGCACAGGATCACGCAGTAGCCATTGCGCTCGCAGCAGTCCTCGATACCCCGCGCCAGTTCGGCAAAATACGGGTTGACGCTGTTGGGCACCAGCAGGCCGATGGTCGCCGTGCTGCGCGCCTTCAATGAGCGGGCCACGGCGCTGGGTACATAGTTGAGTTCGGCGATCGCCGACTCGACCTTGCGCCGCACGTGCGCGCTGACCGGGCGGCTGTTGTTCACCACATGGGAGACCGTGGTGTAGGAAATCCCCGCCCGCGCCGCCACATCCTTGATGGTCGCCATGCTAGCCCCGCTTGCGCGCGCGTTGACTGCGATAGGTGTCCAGGACCACGGCGATGACGATCACGGCACCGGTGATGATGCGCTTGGTCGGTTCGCTGGCACCGATCTGCGCCAGACCGGCGGCGAGCACGGAAATGATCAGCACGCCGAAGAAAGTGCTGATGACCGACCCGCGCCCGCCCATCAGGCTGGTCCCACCGATGACCACTGCAGCGATCACCTGCAGTTCCAGACCGGCCCCGGCATTGGGATCGGCCGCCTCGAGGCGGGAAATCTGGAACAGCGCCGCCACGCCCGCCAGCAGACCCATGAGGGAGAAGACCAGCACCTTGTAGGGCTTGGGATTGATCCCTGCCAGGCGCACCGCTTCTTCGTTGGTGCCGATGCCGATCAGGTAGCGGCCGAAGACCGTACGGGTCAGGGTCAGGTGGGCGATGACGATCACCCCCAGCGCGATCAGGAACGAAGGCGCGATGCCGAAGGCCACCGGGTCGGAAAGCCAGGCGAAGGCGTCACCGATGTAGGCGGTACGCGAATCGGTCATCTGGTAGGCCACCCCGCGGGCCATTTCCAGCACGCCCAGGGAGACGATGAACGAAGGGATGCGCCAGGCCACGGTGATCGAACCGGTGATGGTGCCGGCGAGCGCCGCGCAGCCCATGCCCAGCAGCGCGGCGGGCAATACACTCCAGCCCCAGCCGAGGATCGCGACGCTGACGGCGGAAGCAGCCAGTGCCAGCACCGAGCCTACCGACAGGTCGATGCCGCCGATGATCAACACGAAGGTCATGCCGACGGCCAGAACCATCAGGTCGGGGATCTGGTTGGCGATGGTGCTGAAGGTGCTGTACGAGAGAAAGTGACTGCTGAGCACGGAGAACAGCACGATCATGGCCAGCAAGGCGCCAGCGAGGCCCAGGTAGGTCCCCAGGCCCAGGTAGGTGCCGGTGGGTTTGGCGCCAGGCGTGGCTTTGGGCAGCGTGGAAGTTTTCATTCAGGGATCCTTGCTGCAGGCTTGGCCAGCAGCGCATCGCGTTTTTGATAACCGGCGAACGCGGCGGCCAGCAGTTCATCCTGGCTCCAGTGTTCGCGCTCGAAAGTGTCGATCAGACGGCCGGCCGAGAGCACCGCGATGCGGTCGCAGATCAGCATCAGCTCGCGCAGGTCGCTGGAGACCACGACCAGCGCCTTGCCCTGGCGGGTCAGTTCGCCCAGCAGGGCATAGATGTCGAACTTGGCGCCGACGTCGATGCCACGAGTCGGCTCGTCGAACAGCAGCACGTTGCAGTCGCGCTCCAGCCAGCGGCCGATCACCACCTTCTGCTGGTTGCCGCCCGAGAGCTCGGCCACGGTTTGTGCCGGGCTGGAGCTGCGGATGCGCATGGCCTCGATCTGGCGCTGGGCCAAGGCCCGTTCGGCCTGGTTGTCGACGACACCTGCGGCGGAAATCGCCGGCATGTTGCCCAGGGCGATATTGGCGCTGATCGATTGCGACAGCAGCAGGCCTTCGCCCTTGCGGTCTTCGGTGATCAAGGCGATGCCATGGGCCACGGCATCGGCGGGACTGCGGATGCTGACCGGCCTGGGTGGCTGGCCGATCGCAACGGTACCGGCATCGCTGGCGTCGGCGCCGAAGATCAGCCGCAGCAGTTCGGTGCGCCCTGCCCCGATCAATCCGGAAATGCCGAAGATCTCGCCCTGACGCACCTCGAAGGACACGTCCTTGACCTTGTCGCCGCGGCTCATGCCTTGCACCTGGAACATGGGCGCGCCGATGCGACGCTCGCCCAGGTCGATGCGTTCGCCCAGTTCACGGCCGACCATGAGGTTGACCAGTTGCTCGCTGTCGTAGCGCGCCATCGGCTCGACACACACCAAGCGCCCGTCGCGCAGCACGGCGATGCGTTGCGCAACCTGGGCCAGTTCTTCGAGGCGATGGGAAATGTAGATAATCGACACGCCGCGCTCGCGCAGGCGCAGGATCTGCGCGAACAGCATGTCGACCTCGCGCGCGGTGAGCATCGCGGTGGGTTCGTCGAGGACCAGCACCCGACAGTCGCCGATCAGGTTGCGGGCGATCTCGACCATTTGCTGATGACCGATGCCCAGGTCGCTCACCAATGTATCCGGGTCGATGGCGTCTAGGCCCACCTGGGCCATGGCCTGGCGGGCCTGCTCACGCAGGCGTCGACGATCGATCCAGCCACCGCGACTGGGCAGATCGTGAAGGAACAGGTTTTCCGCCACGGTCAGCGTCGGCAACAGGTTGAGTTCCTGCATGACCATGCGCACCCCGCCACGCTCGGCGGCGGTACGGCTGCCGGGCAGCCAGGCCTGGCCCTGGAACTGCATCTGGCCGGTGGTCGGCGCTTCCAGGCCACCGATTATCTTCGACAGGGTGCTCTTGCCCGCGCCGTTCTCGCCGGTCAGGGCCAGCACTTCGCCGCGGTGCAGCTCAAGGTCGATGTCCCACAGCACGGGCTGGGCATAGGTCTTGCCGATGCCACTGACCGACAGTACAACATTGGATGTCATAGGGTTCTCCAGACGCGCCTGCCGACAGCAGGCCGAGGCAATGCCCAGGCCTGCCGCGAGACGCTCTGCATCAGGGCTTGGTGACGAGCTCGACCGGGGTCTGGATCACGCCATTGGCGTCGACGTCCAGCTTGTCGCCCTTGATCATGCCCAGCGCACTCTGAATGCCGAACACTGCCTGGCGGGCGGCGAACTGGTCGGCCGTGGCCAGTACGCGACCGTCCTTGAGCATTGGCTTGATGGCATTGATGTTGTCATAGCCCACCACCTGGACCTTGCCCGCCTTGCCTGCGGCACGCACCGCAGAGACCGCACCGAGCGCCATGCTGTCGTTGCCGGCCAGCAGGGCCTTGAGGTCGGGGTATTCATTGAGCATGGCGGAAGCGACGGCATTGCCCTTGTCGATTTCCCAGTTGCCCGACTGCACGGAGACGATCTTCATCTGCGCCGCTTCCATGGCGTCCTTGAAACCGGCCGTGCGCATCTGCGCGTTGGTGGTGGTCGGTACGCCTTCGATGATGCCAACCTGGTCACCGGCAGTGAGTTGCTTGGCCAGGTAGTCGCCGACCAGCTTGGCGCCCTTGCGGTTGTCGGGACCCACGAACGGCACCTGGATGCCTTTGCTTTTGAGTACGCCGGCATCCAGCTGGTTGTCGATGTTGACGAGCTTGATGCCGGCATCCATGGCCTTTTTGATGATCGGCACCAGGGCCTTGGAGTCTGCCGGGGCGATGACCAGCGCATCGACCTTGGCCACGATCATCTGCTCGACGATGCGAATCTGATTGGCGGTGTCGGACTCGTCCTTGATGCCGTTGGACACCAGATCGAAATCGGCGGCGTGTTCTTTCTGGTAGCTCTTGGCGCCGTCTTCCATGGTCAGGAAGAATTCGTTGGCCAGCGACTTCATGACCAGTGCGACCTTGGGTTTCTGGGTGTCGGCGAAGGAGGATTGCAGCGGGGCGATGGCGCCGATGGCAGCCATCAGGGAGACAGCGAGCAGGCGTCCAGCAAAGGGCAGCTTCATGGGGGTTACTCCGATCTTATGATTGTTTTCGAGCAACGGTTCGCGGTTATTCGCAAACGTTTGCGTACTGGAAACTATGGCCATGCATCAGTCCTTTGTCAATCTCGTGGACATGCTTCCACCCAAGCATCTGTAGCACTCGCCACAACACCGCCCTGCAGGTGCGAGACAGCTCCGCATCACGATACAAAGTCAGTCATTCATTCATCCTCGGGCCAAGCCCATAAAGATTGCCATGACTAACCACGAAGCCCTTGCCCTTCATACTGCAACCCCCAGGGTGCACGTTGTCGACGGCCGTGCACTTGCGCGGCGCGATGTCGTGTACCACAGAGATCAACCCGGTTTCACGCAGGCACGTATTACCCGCCATGATTACAACGCCGGTGGGCAGCGTGTCTGTAGCATAGACCCTCGCCTGCATGCGGCCCGGTCCGAACAACCCGACATCGAGCCCAATCTGCAACAACGTTACAGCCTGGGAGGTCGCTGCCTGCGCAGCCGTAGTGTGGACGCCGGCACCACTGTGGCCTTGCACGACGCCTGCGGGCGTGAGGCGGTGACATGGCTCGCCAATGGTGTCGAGCAGAGCCGGCACTACGAGGCTGCGCCACTGCCTGGGCGACTCTTGTCGATCACAGCGCTGGGAACCGACGGAGCCACGCGGACAGCCGAGCGCTGGCAATGGGCTGATGGCCAGCCATGGGTGCGAGAGCGCAACCTTGCCGGGCACTGTCACACACGTTTCGACGGCGCCGGCAAGAATGTTGTCCAAAGCCGTAGCTTGCTCGGCTCAATCACCAGCGAGTGCTTGCAGCTGCTGCAAGGCCATGAGGAAAGCGACTGGTCTGGTGACGACCCCTTGGCTTGGGCAAGATGCCTGGAGCCAGAATGTTCGAGCAGTTCGGTGATTGTCGATACTTGCGGCGCGATCGTGGCCAGTGAGGATGCCAAGGGGCATCGTCAACGCCATGGTTTTGATCGCTGTGGGCAGTATCGGGCCAGCTGGGTCACCCCCATGGGCAGCACCGAAACGCCTGTGGTACTGGATGTCAGCTACGACGCCAACGGCCAGAGGCTGATGGAGCATGATGCCAACGGGTTGGTCACCCACCATACCTACGCACCCGACACCCTGCGGCTGGTCGGCAGGAAAACCACCCGCCTGCACGACCGTCGGGTTTTGCAGGATTTGCGTTACCAGTACGACCCTGTCGGATTGGTGACCCAGGTACGCGACCATGCCGAGCAGACGCGATTCTGGCGCAACCAGAAAATAGAGCCACAACAGGACTACCAGTACGACTCGCTATCGCAGCTGATACTGGCCAGCGGGCGTCAAATGGCTGCACTCGGCCGACCTGATAGCCTGCCCCATGCGCTGCCTGTCGATACCCATGCCTACACCCTCTATCAGCGCCGCTACACATACGACCAGTCGGGTAACCTGCTGAACATTCGGCACACCGTCCCGGCTACCAGCACCGGCTACACGATCAGGCTTACAGCCTCCGCGCGGAGCAACCGGACCCTCCTGAGCGACCTTTGCGACGACCCCGCATTGATCGATAGCCACTTCGATGCCGCTGGCCAGCAGCGAGCGGTGGACGGCGCTCAACGCGCTGCCTGGAACAGTCGCATGCAACTGGGCAGTGTCACGCGAGACGCAGCAGGTAGCGAGCATTACCTTTACGGCCAGCATCACCAGCGGCTGCGCAAGACTCATGCTCACGGCAGTACTCGCTATTTACCGGGTCTGGAGTTGCAGCAGCACGACAGCCATGCTTTGCACTGCATCAATGTGACCGAGCACATTCGCGTGCTGCACTGGCCTCAGGGCAGCCCAGAGGGTCTGGCCAACGATCAGTTGCGCTACAGCTACACCGACCTGCTGGGCAGTCATGGCTTGGAAATAGATGGCGACGGCTGTGTCATCAGCCGCGAGGAATTCTTCCCGTTCGGTACCACCTCTGTGTGGGCCTGCCGCAATCAGACCGAGGCCAGTTACAAGACTCTCCGCTACTCGGGCAAGGAACGCGACAACACCGGCCTCTACTATTATGGCTACCGCTATTACCAGCCATGGACCGGACGCTGGCTCAGCGCCGACCCGGCTGGCGCTGTGGATGGCCTGAACCTGTACGCCATGGTCCGCAACTCACCGCTGTCAGCAGTGGACGACGACGGTCGTATGCTGCGGATCGTCGTGAAAGGCGGGATCGGTGCAGCCGGGATCGGCTACGAGGCCTATAAGCACAAGGACCGACAGTCCCAGGCGCCAGCACAGCCTGGCGACGCTTCGACGAGCGGCTCCATGGGCGACCGGCGGGCAGACCAGGTGATCGGCAAGATCCAGCGGATGAAAGACGAATTCAGCCCAGGGCAACAGATTCTGAACAGTGCAAAGGGCCGCGCGCAAACGGCGGATCATCTGGCGCATGGTCAATTGCCGGGGGCCAATGCAGTCCTCAAGGGCGCTGAAAGTGTCGCCACTGTGGTCGAGTTCAGCCAGACAGGCGATCTTTCCCAGATCAACAAAGCGCCTCTGGCGAACGCGGTAGCTACAGACGCGGTAAACGGCGTTGCTCACAGCATCAAGGCCACCATCAAAAACACCCAGAAAGCCGTGAAAGGGGCTGCCGAAGTGGCAACGCTTTCCGACACCAAAGCTGCGGAAGTGGACGCGTCACTGGGCGATTTGAAAGAAGTTGCGCAAGACAAACTGATCACTAATGTATCGCTGGGCGCCACGGTCAAAGCGGGCCTGGATGGAGCCGCCGCGGTGGTACCTCATCCCGTCGCCAAGGTCGGCCTCAGGATCCTGTCTGCGGCGTGGACGGTGACGGGCGTGGTGCATGGTGCCGAAGAGCTGGGTGAGATCGTCAAAACCCACGAGGATCTTCTCGTGAGCAAGACCGGCGAAAACCTCATGGGGCAAATGAAGACGGTGAATGCGTCGAATCGTGGAGTGATCATGGATCGCGTCAAAAAGAGCTACGGCTTCTCCGACACTCCATGAGGCCGGGCGCCGTCTGTTGCCAGAGCAGTAGCGCTGGCTATCTGCGACGTTTTGCCACTCAACTAATGGCCCCACCAACAGTCACAGCTGAATCGGTTACATTTTGTAGCCATTTCAGGGGTGCGAGCCCGAAGAGGCCGGATGAGCTTTATCTTGTGGATGGCCGTGCTGGGCGTCCTGCTGTTGATGCTGGCGCTGACGGCGTCTTACCTGCGCTGGCTGCCAGTGACCACCTCGGCGGTGTGCCTGGCATTCGGCGTGGCCATCGGTCCCATGGGGCTGGGTCTGTTCACCACCGATTTCAAGGACACCGCCTCCTGGCTCGAACGCCTGGCGGAGGCGGCAGTGTTGTTTTCTCTGTTCAGCACCGGCATCAAACTGCGGCTGGGGTTGGGCCGCAGTGCGTGGCGGGCGGCTTATATGCTGTCAGGTCCGGTGATGATCGTTTCGATCTTGGGCGTATGTCTGGTGGCGCACTATGCCTTGGGTTTGTCGTGGGGGGTGAGCATGCTGCTCGGGGCGATGCTGGCGCCGACCGATCCGGTGCTGGCGTCCATGGTCCAGGTGAACAGCGCGCAGGACTTCGACCGCGTGCGCTTCGGGCTGTCGGGCGAGGCCGGACTCAACGACGGCACGGCCTTTCCTTTTGTGATCCTGAGCTTGCTGATGCTGCATCATGGCAGCCTCGACAGCCACTGGCTGGGCCAGTGGGCCCTGGAAAATCTGGTGTGGGGCGTGCCGGTCGGATTGCTGATCGGTTACGGGATGGGCCGGGCGATCGGTCACTTGATGATCTACCTGCGCGTGCGCCATGCCGACAGCACCAACTCGCCGAACGATTTTCTGGCGCTGGCCTTGATAGCACTGTCCTACTTTGCTGCCGCTTCCGTGGGCGCCTTTGGTTTTCTCGCCGTGTTCGCCGCAGGCCTGGGGTTGCGGCAGGCGGAGGTACGCACGTCGAACTCCGAGGTGCCTTCGGAGCACCTGGCCAAGCCGATCAGCGGGCACCGTGACATGGCTCCCGAAGAAGGGACCGTCACCCACCCCAACGATCTGGAAGACGGGCAGCTGGCCGCAGGGGTGATGATGGGCGACATCCTGGTGTTCGGCAATCTGGTGGAACGGTCCATGGAGGTACTGCTGATCACCATTCTGGGGGCGACCTTGTCCGCGTATTGGGATTGGCGAGCGGTGGGCCTGGCAGCTGCGCTGTTCTGCGTGATTCGGCCATTGAGTGTGTGGCTGCTGGTGAGCCGGCGGTTGCTCGACGGGCATCAGCGCGCGTTGCTGGGCTGGTTCGGCATCCGCGGGATCGGGTCGATCTATTACCTGTGCTATGCCCTCGCCCACGAACTGCCCGAGTCGGTCGAGCAGGTCTGCATCAGCCTGACACTGTCGGTGGTGGCGTTGAGCATTCTGGTGCACGGCATCAGCACCCAGCCGCTGCTGGAACATTACGAGCGTCGAAGAAAACCGGTTTAGCGGCGGATGCCGTGGGTCAGGGAGGGCGCAGTGCTGCCGGCGGTGTGGATCCACCCCGTGCCGCGATCCCTGTAGCAGCGGCGCGAGCCGCGTCGGGAGTGCGTGCGGTGTGCCTGGAGATTCGCGGTGTTGCCGGACGCGGCTCGCGCCGCTGCTACAGGGTATCGGTTCGGATGCACCGGCTCGGTCAAAAAGGTATAGAATCCCCAGCATTTGAAGGATCGGTCCTTGTCATCCAGACGGGACCGATCGCGCATAACCCATACAGGCAGATCGGATATTGGAACAGCTAAAGCGCCTCGCTAGCGGGATTGAAGGGCTCGATTTGTTGCTCAAGGGTGGGCTGGTGGCCGGTGCGTCGTACATCGTGCAAGGCCGTCCCGGCTCAGGCAAGACGATCCTGGCCAATCAGTTGGGCTTCAATCACGTGCGTCAGGGCGGCCGCGTGCTGGTTGCCACACTGCTCGCCGAGTCCCATGAGCGCCTGTTCCAATACCTCTCCACCCTGAGCTTTTTCGACGCTTCGAAGATCGGCAATGAAATCCAGTTCGTCAGCGCTTTCGACACGCTGGAAAACGAAGGCTTGGATGAAGTGGTCAAGCTGCTGCGCCGCGAAATCAGTCGCCAGAAAGCAACCATCCTGATTGTCGACGGTGTGCTGAACGCCCGCTCCAAGGCCGATTCGCAGATCGATACCAAGAAATTCATCTCCGAGTTGCAAGGCCATGCGGCGTTCGCCGGATGCACCGTGCTGTTCCTGACCAGTTCGCGCCTGGACGACGGCAGCCCCGAACACACCATGGTCGATGGCGTCATCGAGCTGGGTGAAGAACTGTTCAACACCCGTTCGGTGCGTCGCATCCAGTTACGCAAGACCCGCGGCAGTGGCGCGTTGTCCGGCCTGCACGAGTGCGAGATCACCGACGACGGGTTGGTGGTCTATCCGCGCCTGGAAAGCCTCTATAGCCGCCCTTCCTGCCCCGACCTCACCGATCTGAGCCGAGTGCCCAGCGGCATACCTGACCTGGACAATCTTATCGGTGGCGGGCTGCCGCGTTCCTCTGTGACCCTGGTCATGGGCCCCTCGGGTATCGGCAAGACCAGTCTGGGCATCAACTTCCTGGCGGCCTCGACCCCTGAGGAACCCGGACTGTTGTTCGGCATGTACGAATCCGAGCGCCGCCTGCAAGTGAAGGCGCGGTCACTGGGCCACGACTTCGAGACCCTGCAGGCCAGCGGCGCCATGCACGTGTGCTGGCAGCCGACCACCGAAGGCCTGCTCGACGGGTTGGGCGCGCGCCTGCTGCATCAGGTCGAGATTCACGGCATCAAGCGCGTGCTGATCGACAGCCTGGGCGGCATGGCTCGCACCGCGACCAGTACCGTGCGCCTGACCGAGTTCTTCAGCACCTTGATGAGCGAGCTGCGCACACGTGGCGTGACCGTATTCGCCACGTGGGAAATCCGCGGCCTGTTCGGTCCGGAGATCACTTCGCCGGCTCCCGATCTTTCCAGCATCGTCGACAACATCCTGCTGACGCGATTTGTCGAACATGAGTCTGAACTAAAGCGGCTGATTTCCATTCTTAAGGTCAGAGACAGTTTTTATGATCCGTCGCTATTGGAGCTGGTCATCCATGGTCAGGGAATCGACCTGAGAAAGGCGTTCAAAAATGCAGAGGCAGTGTTATCAGGTAGCGCCTCCACGATATCGAATCCGTGATGTTGCCGGGGTCGAACTGACATGGCCACTATCCTGATCGTCGACGATGAGTATCTCATCGCCGACATCCTTGGTTACGCTCTTGAAGACGAAGGCTACATGGCCGTGACGGCTGGCAATGGCAAGCGTGCATTGGAGATCCTCGATCGCGAGCATCCCGCGCTGGTCATCACCGACTTCATGATGCCAGGCATGAACGGCCTTGAGCTGGCGCAAAGAATTCGCGGTAACGAATCGTTTTGCACCGTGCCCATCCTGTTGATGAGTGGAGCGCAAGGCAGCGTCGGGCGTGCCACGCCCGATCTGTTCGCTGCCGTCTACGACAAGCCATTCGATATCAACCAAGTGGTCGCGAAGGTTCGCGAGCTGGTGCCGCTGGAGCCCCTCAAGCCGCTTTGAGCGATAGCTTGCCTTGCTAGAGCGTCAGGATCTCGTAACCATCAGCCGTGACCGCCACCATGTGTTCCCACTGCGCGGACAACGACTGGTCGCGCGTAACCACCGTCCAACCATCGGCCAATTGGCGGGTGCCCGCCTTGCCGGCGTTGATCATGGGCTCGATGGTGAAAATCATGCCCTGGGTCAGCCGCATCCCCTCGCCCTTGCGGCCATAGTGCAGAACCTGCGGTTCATCGTGATAGATCTGGCCGATGCCATGCCCGCAGTACTCCCGCACGACGCTGAAGCCTTCGCGGTGCGCGACGCTCTGGATTGCGTGACCGATGTCGCCCAGGGTGGCGCCCGGCTTGACCACTTCTATACCGGCCAGCATCGCTTCATGGGTGGTTTCCACCAGACGCTTGGCCAATGGGCTTGGCTCACCCACGTAGTACATGCGACTAGTGTCGCCGAACCAACCATCCTTGATGACCGCCACATCGATGTTGACGATGTCGCCGTCGGCCAGCACGACCTTGTCGCTGGGCACCCCGTGGCAGACCACCTGGTTGACCGAGATGCACGCCGTCTTGGTGAACCCGTGGTAGCCAACGTTGGCCGGGATCACCTTCAGCTCGTTCACGATGTAGGCGTTGCACAGCTCGTCCAGGTATTGCGTGGTGACGCCTGCCTGCACATGTGGGGCGATCATGCGCAATACGTCAGCGGCCAGGGCACCGGCGTGGCGGGCCATGGCGATTTGCTCCGGGGTGCGGCTCAGATTCTTGCGACTCACTGATTTCTCCTGCTATTGGAACCCCTATGCTAGCAGAGCGCAGGTGCATTGCCTCTCCGCGGCGCGATGACCTGATTTAATTACAAATCCCACAAAACTTTTTGTAACCATTTCGTTCATAAGACTCACAGCCAAGCGCCACACCGGCAGATGGTCGCGAAAAGCGCACAGGCAGTGACTTCGAACGCGATTCGAAGACTTCAAGCTCCAAGCAGTTCGACATAATCATAATATCCGCTGGCACCGACGGCCCTTGGGACCGTCCCCCTCCATGCCCGGCATCGCACCACCGAACGCTGACACTTGCCTTGCTCTTTTCGTGCGCGATCCTGCGTGACGCATCACGACCTATTGCCTGCGAGCAATGAAAGGAATGAGCCTTGTCCAGTTCCAACACCACTGCACCTGATACATCGCCCGCGGGCGAAGAAAATGACGCAACCCGTACCAGCCCTGGCCAGATCGTGGTGCGCGTAGCGATCATCGCCACCATGGGCGCTCTGGCTTTCGGCTACGACACCGGGGTGATTTCCGGCGCCCTGCCCTTCATGACCCAGGGGCCGGACCAAGGCGGCCTTGGGCTCACGCCGTTCACCGAGGGCCTGGTAGCGTCCTCGTTGATCCTCGGCGCCGCGTTTGGCTCGCTGTTCGCCGGTCATCTGGCCGACAAATACGGCCGCCTGACCGCGCTCAAGGGCCTGGCCATCCTGTTCATGATCGGCGCCCTGGGCTCGGCCCTCGCCCCGACCGTGGCCATCATGGTCGCCACTCGATTCGTGCTGGGTCTTGCGGTGGGGGGTGCATCGGCGATCGTGCCGATGTTCATTGCCGAGATAGCCGGGCCCAACAAGCGAGCCCGATTGGTCAGCCAGAACGAACTGATGATCGTCACCGGGCAACTGGTGGCCTATATCTCCAACGCCTTGCTGGCGCATTTTGCCCATACCCCTGACGTGTGGCGCTGGATGCTCGCCATCGCGGTGATCCCGGCGGCCTTGCTGTGGATCGGCATGCACTTCGTTCCGACTTCGCCACGCTGGCTCGCCAGCAAGGGACGCATGGAAGAAGCCCGCGAGGTGCTGGAAAAGATCCGCTCGAGCAAGAAGCAGGTCGACAAGGAAATGAAGGAGATCCAGGCTCAGAACGACGAGGAACGTGCCGACGTGAGCTGGTCTTCGATCTGGGCCGAACCCTGGCTGCGTCGGTTGCTGCTGGTGGGCATGGGCCTGGGCTTCGTCGCCCAGCTCACAGGAGTCAATGCGTTCATGTACTTCACCCCGGTGATTCTCAAGTCCACGGGACTGGGCACCAACGCGGCGCTTACAGCGACCATCGGCAACGGTGTCGCTTCGGTGATCGCTACCCTGATCGGCATCTGGCTGGTCGGTCGCCATGGCCGTCGGCCGATGCTGATGACCGGGCTGTGCTTTGTGGTCCTGGCGCAGGTGCTGCTGTGTGGCGTGCTGACCATGCTGCCCTCCTCGCTGCTGCAGAGCTACCTGGCGCTGGCCTGTATCCTGATGTTCCTGCTGTTCATGCAGACTTTCATCGCCCCGGTTTACTGGCTGCTGATGTCCGAACTGTTTCCTTCCCATCTGCGGGGCATGATGACCGGTACGGCGGTGTGCTTCCAGTGGCTGTGCAACGCGTCGGTGGCGTTCCTGTTCCCTATCGCCCTGGCTGGCTTCGGCCCCTACACCTTCATGCTGTTCGCGGCGATCAACGTCATGTCGCTGATCTTCGTCGCGATGTGCGTGCCGGAAACGCGCGGCAAGTCGCTGGAGCAGATCGAACGGCACATGGAGAAAGAATTCACCCCGGACGAACCCGCCAGCGCCTGAGGCGACACCGATCGCGGCTCGATATGTCCAGTCAGAGGTGTTGCAGGTAACATGGCTGAAGTTGTTTTCATCTTCAGCCTGTCGCCTGCAAGGAAGAGCGCCCCATGACCCACCCCGACGACGTCATCGCCAGTCGCGTTCTGCACCTGCTCGAACAACGCGCCGTGGGCACGTCCATCTGCCCTTCGGAAGTGGCGCGCTCGCTGGAGCAGGACGAGCCGGCGTGGCGCGCGCTGATGCCGGAGGTTCGCCGGGTGGCTCGGGCCCTGGCGGCCGCCGAGATCATCGACCTGACTCAGGGCGATGATCGGCTGGATCCCGATATGGAACCGGAGGGGCCGATCAGACTGCGCCGGGGTGCGCACTTCAAGCACCCTTGAGGTCAATCCGCAGACGTGCGTTTGCAGACGTATACCTGACGGCCACAGTTTGCTAGGTTTCCCGACCGCCTTCCCCGATCTGGCCGAAATCCATGACCCATACTCCTCCCCACGCTGCCACCGGCGCACCTGATCAACCGTCCCACCAAGCGAGCTTCTGGCTGATCGCCGTGGCCTTTCTGATCACCATGGTCGGCACCACCCTGCCGACGCCGCTCTACGCCTTGTATCAACACCATCTGGGCTTCGGTCCGACCTGGGTGACCCTGATTTTCGCCATCTATGCGGCCGGGGTGATCAGTGCATTGCTGGCCGTCGGCAGTTGGTCCGATCAACTGGGTCGGCGACCGATGCTGCTGGCAGGCTTGGCCATGGGCGCGATCAGCGCGGTGATTTTCCTGTGCACCGACTCCATTGGCGGATTGCTGATCGCTCGGCTGATCTCGGGCTTTTCGGCCGGGATCATGACCGGTACCGGTACGGTGGCAGTAATCGAAGCGGCGCCCAAGCGCTGGCAGAACAGCGCAACATTGGTCGCCACGGCGGCCAACATGCTTGGCTTGGGGCTGGGCCCGCTGCTGGCCGGTTTCACGTCACAGTTTCTGCCCTGGCCGGTGCACCTGGCCTTCGTCGTGCATCTGGTCCTGCTGCTGGCGGCAGTGGCCGCCATCCTGGCCGTCGGCGAGACGGCGCAGCGACCTGTCAAACCACGTCTGGGATTCCAGCGCCCGAGCCTGCCGGCAGCAGTGCGCGGCCCATTCATACCCGCCGCCATCGCCGGCCTTGCCGGGTTCAGCGTGACCGGATTGTTCACCTCGCTGGTACCGGCGATCATGCGCCAGGTCATGGGGCACGCGGGAGGCCTGGTGATCGGTGCAGTGATTCTGGTGCTGTTCGCTGGCTCCATCGTCGGGCAGGCCTGGGTCAGGCGAATTCGCGAAGCCGCGCAGATGACCGTTGGTTGCACTGTGCTGATCCTCGGCGTCGCCTGTCTGGGCCTGAGTATCGCCAGCGCCCAGCTCTGGCTGCTGGTGCTCGGCGGCGCTCTGAGCGGAATCGGCCAAGGCCTGACCTTTCGGGCCGGCATGGGCGCGGTGGCCAATGCCGCGCCCGTTGGCCAGAAGGCCGGGGTCACCTCGGCACTGTTCATCGTCTATTACCTGTCCATGTCGGTGCCGGTGATCGCGGTGGGCGTGAGCATTCCCGTGTTCGGGCTGCATCATTCCGCCGAGTTCTTCAGCGCCGTGGTGGCACTGATAGCGGTGCTGGCAATGCTCAGCATGAACATCGTGCGCGCCCGAGCGTCCAATGCCTGAGTCGACCGTCTGCAGGTCGCCAACAGGAGAATGACCATGACACCTGAAACCGAAGGCAAAGAAGAAAAAGGCCCCAATGGTGTGCCCTTCATCAACGATCCAGGCAGCGAGGACCCAGGCTCGGTGACCACCGAAGACGCCACCGTGCCGCTTCAGGATGAAGATGACGAGGATGACGAGTCCTATCAATAGGCCGAATCGGCCACAAGCCTGACTCTGAGGGTCGCTGCCGCCCAAGCGCCATTGCGCCCCGCTATGCTGGATGCTTCCTGCATCCCCTAGCGAGGCATTCGTACCGATGGAGACCCTCACTCCTGCCGCGAACAGTTGGTTGACCCTTCCCACCCACCGGCACTGGCTGGCCCAGCAAGGCCAGCGACTGCTGGAGTTCGCCAAGGCGGCGCGCATCGAAGACGGCTTTGCCGACCTCGACAACCGGGGCCGACCGGTGCTGGCCAGCGGTGCATTGACCATCCAGACCGCCCGCATGACCCACAGCTTCGCCCTGGCCTGCCTGCAGGGCATCCCAGGCAGTGCGGCCATGGTCGACCATGGCATCCGCGCGTTGCAGGGTCCATTGCGCGATGCACGGCACGGTGGCTGGCACGCCAGCGCCAGGCCGGCCTCCACGTCGCGCAAGCAAGCCTATCTGCATGCATTCGTGGCACTGGCGGCGAGCTCGGCCGTAGCGGCCGGACGACCGAACGCCGCGGCGTTGCTGGCCGACGCGGTCGACGTTCTGGAGCGGCACTTCTGGTGCGAAGCCGAGCAGGCATTCGTGGAATCCTTCGCTGAGGACTGGAGCGACCAGGAAGACTACCGGGGTGGCAACAGCAACATGCACGGGGTGGAGGCCTGCCTGGCCCTGGCCGACGTCTGCAACGACACCAGGTGGCTGGATCGCGCGCTGGCGATCAGCGAGCGGCTCATTCACCAACACGCGGCAGCGACCAACTACCTGCCAGTCGAACACTTCGACGCCCACTGGCAAGCGCTACCCGACTACAACCATGACCGCCCCGGGGACGAGTTCCGTCCCTACGGGCAAACGCCAGGGCATGCCTTCGAGTGGGCGCGGCTGCTCCTGCACCTGGAAGCCGCACGGCACCGCATCGGCCTGGCCAACCCCAGCTGGCTGGCCGAAGACGCCCAGCATCTGTTCGCCGCAGCCTGCCGGGTCGGCTGGGCGGTGGATGGCCAGCCGGGAATCGTCTACACGGTAGACTGGCAACAACGGCCGGTGGTCGCGCAGCGTCTGCACTGGACGCTGGCAGAAGCGGTGGCTGCCGCAGCGGCGCTGTACCAGCGTACCGGCGATGCCAGCCATGAGCGCTGGTACCGTGAGTTCTGGGACTACATCGACCTCTACCTGATCGATCGCGAGCATGGCAGCTGGCACCACGAGCTCGATACGGGCAATCAACCGGCGCAGACCATCTGGCCAGGCAAACCCGACCTCTATCACGCCTATCAGGCGACCCTGCTGCCAACCCTGCCACTGGCGCCCAGCCTGGCGACCGCGCTGGCGCGCCAGTCTGGACTGGGATGATCGCCACACGCTTCATGGGATTGGCGTGGCTGCGCCAATCCAACTGAATTTTTCAGACGGGCCGGACTCCGAAACTCATTGCGACGCACCTCACAAGGAAGATCTTCGGCCCCATGAACAACGCAAAACTGTTCGTCATCGATTACACCCTTCACGGCGACCCCAAGTCGTTCATCATCCGAGCCGAGAAAATGGACAGCAGCGAGGCCTGGCATTGGGCAAGCTGCGATGCAGGGGTCGGCCGGATCGGTCGATTCGGCCGTGAGCATGTGAAAAAAACCAGTCAGCCATCGGCCGAAAAATTCGGCATCAATGGTGTGAGCTGGCGTCCGGCTTGAGCGTCAAAGACCTGCGTCACTGCCTGGCTGGCGAACGAATTCACTTTACCTGAGGTTGATCTGGAACATATTGTTACAAGATATGTTCCCGGCGTTGGACCGTTGTGCCCAAAAGCTCGACGCGTCTACCGCCATGGGTCACCTATAAGATCAAGTAAAGTGAGCACAGCCATGACGTCTGAGGTGGGTAAAGGCAAGGCGATCTTTCGCGTTGTCAGCGGCAATTTCCTGGAAATGTTCGATTTCATGGTCTATGGCTTCTACGCCACGGCCATCGCCAAGACATTCTTTCCAACCGACAGTGCCTTCGCTTCGCTGATGCTGTCGCTGGCCACCTTCGGTGCCGGCTTTCTCATGCGCCCCTTGGGGGCCATCTTTCTGGGTGCGTACATCGACCGGCACGGACGGCGCAAAGGGCTGATCGTGACCTTGGCCTTGATGGCTTTGGGTACCGTGTTGATTGCCTGCGTACCTGGCTATGCGACCTTGGGCGTCGCGGCGCCGCTGCTGGTGCTGCTCGGGCGGCTGTTGCAGGGCTTCTCGGCAGGCGTGGAGTTGGGCGGTGTGTCGGTGTACCTGGCCGAAATCGCCACGCCGGGACGCAAGGGATTCTTCGTCAGCTGGCAGTCGGCCAGCCAGCAGGTCGCCGTGGTCTTCGCCGGCCTGCTCGGGGTGTTGCTCAATCACTTTCTCGATGCGCAACAGATGGGTGATTGGGGCTGGCGGGTGCCGTTCCTGGTGGGCTGCATGATCGTACCGGTGATTTTCTTCATTCGTCGTTCGCTTGAAGAGACACCCGAGTTCGAAGCGCGCACCCATCGACCTACGCTCAAGCAGGTCGTGCATTCGGTAGCGCAGAATTTCCGTCTGGTCCTGGCCGGCATGGCGCTGGTAGTGATGACAACCGTTTCGTTCTACCTGATTACCGCCTATACGCCGACGTTCGGCAAGAACGAGCTGCACCTGTCGGACATGGATGCACTGCTGGTGACCATGGCCGTGGGCCTTTCCAACTTCATCTGGCTGCCGATCATGGGCGCACTGTCGGACCGCATAGGGCGCAAGCCGTTGCTGCTCGCGGCCACGGTGCTGGCGATTCTGACGGCCTACCCGACCTTGTCGTGGCTGGTAGCGGATCCCAGCTTTGGCCGTCTGCTGACGGTCGAGCTGTGGCTGTCGTTCCTGTATGGCTCGTACAACGGTGCCATGGTCGTGGCGCTGACCGAGATCATGCCGCTGGATGTGCGCACCACTGGGTTTTCGCTGGCCTATAGCCTGGCCACGGCGACGTTCGGCGGGTTCACCCCTGTGGCGTGCACCTACCTGATTCACGCGCTGGACAACAAGGCGGCACCGGGCATCTGGCTCAGTGGCGCGGCGGTGTTGGGGCTGGTAGCGACGTTGGTACTGTTTCGCGGCGACCGGCATGCGCAGCGTGCGGCTTTGGCGGCGCAGGCCTGATACCGCGGTGCGGCCTTCGCGGGCAGATGGCTCGCCGCCCGCCCCGCTCCCACAGGGATCAAGGTGTATTGGGACCTGTGGGAGCGGGCTCTGCCCGCGAAGAGGCCATACCTGACACCCCAAAAAAAACGCCCCGAACCAGTCGGGGCGTTTTTCATTCAGCGCTCAGGCTCAGTGTGGAAAGGCTGGAGGGTTAACGCCCGCCATGTCTTCCATCACACGGACCACCTGGCAGCTGTAGCCGAATTCGTTGTCGTACCAGACGTACAACACGACGCGGTTGTCGTTGCAGATGGTGGCCTCGGCGTCGACCACACCGGCGTAGCGCGAGCCGACGAAGTCGGTCGATACCACTTCCTGGGAGTTGACGAAGTCGATCTGCCGGGACAGGTCCGAGTGCAGCGCCATGTAGCGCAGGTACTCGTTCATCTCTTCGCGGGTGCTGGCCTTCTCCAGGTTCAGGTTGAGGATGGCCATGGAGACGTTCGGCGTCGGCACGCGAATGGCGTTGCCGGTCAGCTTGCCGGCCAGTTCGGGCAGCGCCTTGGCGGCAGCGGTGGCAGCGCCGGTCTCGGTGATGACCATGTTCAACGCAGCCGAACGGCCGCGACGGTCGCCCTTGTGGAAGTTGTCGATCAGGTTCTGGTCGTTGGTGTACGAGTGAACGGTTTCGACGTGGCCGTTGACGATGCTGAACTTGTCGTTGACCGCCTTGAGCACCGGCACGATGGCGTTGGTGGTGCAAGACGCCGCCGAAACGATCTTGTCGTCGGCAGTGATCGTGCCATGGTTGATGCCATGCACGATGTTCTTCAGCTTGCCCTTGCCCGGTGCGGTCAGCACCACGCGGTCGATGCCCGGGCACGCCAGGTGCTGGCCCAGACCATCGGCGTCGCGCCAGACACCGGTGTTGTCGACCAGCAGGGCATTCTTGATGCCGTACTGGGTGTAGTCGACTTCGCTCGGGTTCTTGGCGTAGATGACCTGGATCAGGTTGCCATTGACGGTCAGGGTGCTGTTCGCTTCGTCGACATGGATGATGCCGTCGAACGAGCCGTGCACCGAGTCGCGACGCAACAGGCTGGCGCGCTTGACCAGGTCGTTGTCGGCGCCTTTGCGCACGACGATCGCACGCAGACGCAGGCCGTCGCCGGCACCCGCCTTCTCGACCAGGATGCGCGCCAGCAGGCGACCGATGCGACCGAAACCGTACAGCACCACGTCGGTACCGGTACGCTCGCCTTGGTTCTGCTTGCCGACCACGTCCGCCAGCTCTTCACGCACGAACTGTTCGGCGCTGCGCCCGTTGCCGCTTTCCTTGAACTTGACCGCGAGCTTGCCCAGATCCACGGAGGCGGCGCCCAGCTTGAGTTCGCTCATCGCCTTGATCAGCGGGAACGTCTCGTGCACCGACAGCTCCGAGGAATCGGACTGGCGGTGGCGAGCGAAGCGGTGCGCCTTGAGCAGCTCGATCACCGAACGGTTGATCAGGCTGCGGCCGTAGATGGAGGTGACTACGTTGTTATTGCGGTAGAGCTGGCCGATCAAAGGAATCATCGCTTCAGCGAGTGCTTCACGATCGATCCATTCACCAAGACACTGGTCGGGCTTCTGAGTCACGGTAACCTTCCACATGTAGGGGCTGAGAAAACGGGCTACATTATGACTTCGCCGCGCGGCCGGAGCAATCTGCGCTTATCGACGTCGTGAAGTTTGGCGAATAGGACCGTCAAAAAAACCGAGGTGCGCCAACGGGGTAGATCATACCCGGCGGTTTTATGACAAGAGGCAGTGCGAAGCACCATGGCACGCCCTTCGCCGCCCGCTCGAGCCGCCGCAATGGCACAACCCCATCACAGCACCTGACAGCCCACCGTCGCCCCGGTACAATCCTCGTTTTCCGCCGCAACGCTTGGAGCTCAACCTCCCGTGCCTGTTCTGCGCCTTCCGCAACTCCCTGCCTCGGCAGGCAAACACGCCTGGGGCAACCTGCCCGGGGCTGCCCTGAGCCTGGCGATCGCCGAAGCGGCCAATGCCGCCAAGCGCTTCACGCTTCTGCTCACCGCCGACAGCCAAAGCGCCGACCGGCTGGAGCAGGAACTGCGCTTCTTCGCCCCGCAGTTGCCGGTGTTGCATTTCCCCGACTGGGAAACCCTGCCGTACGACCTGTTCTCGCCGCACCAGGACATCATCTCCCAGCGTATCGCCGCCCTCTACCGCCTGCCCGAGCTGGCGCATGGGGTTTTGGTAGTGCCCATCACCACTGCCCTACATCGGCTGGCGCCGACCCAGTTCCTGCTGGGCAGCAGCCTGGTGCTGGACGTGGGGCAACGCCTGGACGTAGAGCAGATGCGCACGCGTCTGGAGGCCAGCGGCTACCGCTACGTCGACACGGTGTACGAGCACGGTGAATTTGCCGTGCGCGGCGCCCTGATCGACCTGTTCCCCATGGGCAGCAAGCTGCCCTATCGGATCGACCTGTTCGACGACGAGATCGAGACGCTGCGCACCTTCGATCCGGAGACCCAGCGCTCCATCGACAAGGTCGAATCGATCCGCCTGCTGCCGGCCCGCGAATTCCCCCTGCAGAAGGAAGCGGTGACCCGTTTCAAGGCACGCTTTCGCGAACGTTTCGACGTCGACTTCCGTCGCTGCCCGATCTTTCAGGACCTGAGCAGCGGCATCACCCCTGCCGGTATCGAGTACTACCTGCCGCTGTTCTTCGAAGAAACCTCGACCCTGTTCGACTATCTGCCCCAGGACACCCAGGTGTTCTCGCTGCCAGGCATCGAACAGGCCGCCGAGCATTTCTGGAGCGACGTGCGCAACCGTTACGAGGAGCGGCGGGTCGATCCTGCGCGTCCGTTGCTGCCGCCTGCCGAACTGTTCATGCCGGTGGAAGACTGCTTCGCCCAGCTCAAGACCTGGCCACGCATCATCGTCAGCCAGGATGACCTGGAGCCGGGGCCGGGCCGTGAACGTTTCGCCGCAGCGGCGCTGCCGGACCTGGCCATCGAGGCCAAGGCCACCCAGCCCCTCGCCGCGCTGGCCGGATTCCTCGACCAATTTCCAGGCCGGGTGTTGTTCACCGCCGAATCCGCCGGTCGCCGTGAAGTGCTGCTGGAGCTGCTGGAGCGGCTCAAGGTCCGCCCTCGCACGGTGGACGGCTGGAACGAGTTCGCCGAGGGCAAGGAACGTCTGGCGATCACCATCGCGCCGCTCGACGAAGGCCTGCAGATTCTCGACCCGGCCCTGGCGCTGATCGCCGAGAGCCCGCTGTTCGGCCAGCGCGTGATGCAGCGCCGCCGTCGTGACAAGCGCGCCGACGCGGCCAACGACAACGTCATCAAGAACCTCACCGAGCTGCGCGAAGGCGCGCCGGTGGTGCACATCGACCACGGTGTGGGCCGCTACCTGGGGCTGGCGACGCTGGAGATCGACAATCAGGTCGCTGAATTCCTCACCCTGGAATACGCCGAGAACGCCAAGCTCTACGTGCCGGTGGCCAACCTGCACCTGATCGCCCGCTACACTGGTAGCGACGACGCCCTGGCCCCGCTGCACCGGCTTGGCTCGGAGGCATGGCAGAAAGCCAAGCGCAAGGCCGCCGAGCAGGTGCGCGACGTGGCCGCCGAGCTGCTCGACATCTATGCCCGCCGCGCTGCGCGCGAAGGCTATGCGTTCGCCGACCCGGCCCTGGACTACGCCACGTTCAGCGCCGGCTTCGCTTTCGAGGAAACCCCGGACCAGCAGTCGGCCATCGAGGCCGTGCGCCACGACATGCTGGCGCCCAAGCCCATGGACCGCTTGGTGTGCGGCGACGTCGGCTTCGGCAAGACCGAAGTGGCCATGCGCGCGGCGTTCATCGCCGTGCACGGTGGCCGTCAGGTGGCCATTCTGGTGCCGACCACCCTGCTCGCCCAGCAGCACTACAACAGCTTCCGCGACCGTTTCGCCGATTGGCCGGTGACGGTCGAAGTGATGAGCCGCTTCAAGTCGGCCAAGGAAGTGGGTGCCGCCGTCGAGCAACTGGCCGAAGGCAAGATCGACATCGTCATCGGTACCCACAAGCTGCTGCAGGACGACGTCAAGATCAAGAACCTGGGCCTGGTGATCATCGACGAAGAACACCGCTTCGGGGTCCGTCAGAAAGAGGCGCTCAAGGCCCTGCGCAGTGAAGTCGACATTTTGACCCTGACCGCCACGCCGATTCCGCGCACGCTGAACATGGCCGTGGCCGGCATGCGCGACCTGTCGATCATCGCCACGCCACCGGCGCGGCGCCTGTCGGTGCGCACCTTCGTCATGGAGCAGAACAAGAGCACCGTGAAGGAAGCGCTGCTGCGCGAGCTGTTGCGCGGCGGCCAGGTGTACTACCTGCACAATGATGTGAAAACCATCGAGAAATGCGCCGCCGACCTCGCCGAGCTGGTTCCCGAGGCGCGCATCGGCATCGGCCATGGGCAGATGCGCGAGCGCGAGCTGGAACAGGTGATGAGCGACTTCTATCACAAGCGCTTCAACGTGCTGATCGCCTCGACCATCATCGAGACCGGCATCGACGTGCCCAGCGCCAACACCATCATCATCGAGCGGGCCGACAAGTTCGGTCTGGCCCAGTTGCACCAGCTGCGCGGGCGTGTCGGCCGCAGCCACCACCAAGCCTATGCCTACCTGTTGACCCCGCCGCGCCAGCAGATCACTCCGGACGCCGAAAAGCGTCTGGAGGCGATCGCCAATACCCAGGACCTGGGCGCCGGTTTCGTCCTGGCGACCAACGACCTGGAAATCCGCGGTGCTGGCGAGCTGCTAGGCGAAGGCCAGAGCGGGCAGATCCAGGCGGTTGGTTTCACCCTGTACATGGAGATGCTCGAGCGTGCGGTCAAGTCGATTCGCAAGGGCGAGCAACCCAATCTCGACCAGCCCCTGGGCGGCGGGCCCGAGATCAACCTGCGCCTGCCTGCGCTGATTCCCGAGGACTATCTGCCCGATGTGCACGCTCGCCTGATCCTCTACAAGCGCATCGCCTCGGCGGTGGATGAGGACGGTCTCAAGGACCTGCAGGTGGAAATGATCGACCGCTTCGGCCTGTTGCCCGAACCGACCAAGAACCTGGTGCGCCTGACCCTGCTCAAGCTTCAGGCCGAGCAGCTGGGTATCACCAAGGTCGATGGCGGCCCGCAGGGTGGGCGCATCGAATTCGGCCCGAGCACGCCGGTCGATCCGCTGACCCTGATCAAGCTGATCCAGAGCCAGCCCAAGCGCTACAAGTTCGAAGGCGCCACGCTGTTCAAGTTCATGGTGCCGATGGAGCGTGCCGAGGAGCGTTTCAACGTCATCGAAGCGCTGTTCGAGCGCCTGACGCCAAAAGCCGGTTGATATGCCCGATGAGCGCTTGATCGATACGCTGCAACCGCGGCCACGGCTGTGGCTGGGCAGCGTCGAGTTCAGCGCCTTCGAACCGCGCAACGGCAAGATGCAGCGTTACGTGCAGCATCGTGCAGCGCTGGCCTACGGCTACGCCGGCGAATACGTCAGCGGGCCGCGCCCCACCAGCGTCGCGCGCCAGTGGCAGAACCAGAACGCTCGAATCATGCGCCAGCCGGCCGCCGAGCGAGCCCTGCGCGAGCAGTTGCAGGGCATCGGCTTCAAGCTGGCGACCCGGCAGAGCAAGGCGCTGCCGGAAAGCGCCGGCGAGATCTTCGAGCTGCCCAGCGATGCTGCCTGGCTACGCTTCATCCTCAACGAGCTCCCGGGGTTGCGCGAGCAAGGTTGGGAAATCGAATACGCCGAGGCGTTCGCCTTCGACCTGACGCCGGTCGAGCGCTGGTACGCCACTATCGAGGAAGGTCCCGAGCGCGACTGGTTCGATCTGGAACTGGGCATCGTGGTCGACGGCGAACCGCTGAGCCTGCTGCCGATCCTGCTCAACCTGCTGCGCAGCCACCCGGAACTGCTCAACCCGAGCCACCTGGCGCGCCGTCGCGACGACGAACAGATCCTGGTGCCCGTGCATACCGCGCAAGACGGCGTTCAGCGAACCTTGCAGGTCGCCCTGCCCTATGGCCGCTTGAAACCGGTGCTGGCAACGCTGGGGGATTTCTACCTGCGCGAACCGGGCGACACCTCGATACGCCTGGCTACCGCCGACGCCACGCGCCTCGAAGGGCTAAGGACGTTGCCTCTGGACTGGCAAGGTGGCGAGCGGGTACGTCACTTTGCCGAACGCCTGCGCGACATCCGCCACTGTCCGGTCACCGCACCCGACGGTTTGAAGGCCACGCTGCGTCCTTACCAGTTGGAAGGCGTGAGCTGGATGCAGGCGCTGCGGCAACTGGAAGTGGGCGGCATCCTCGCCGACGACATGGGCCTGGGCAAGACCCTGCAGACCCTCGCCCATCTGCTGATCGAGAAACAGGCCGGTCGTCTGGATCGCCCGGCCATGGTGGTGATGCCCACCAGCCTGGTGCCGAACTGGCAGGACGAAGCTGCCCGCTTCGCGCCCGCACTCAAGGTCCTGGCCCTGCACGGCGCCACCCGCAAGAAACACTTCGCGCATCTGGCCGAGTACGACGTGCTGCTGACCACCTATGCCCTGCTGCCCAAGGACACCGAAGTCCTCGAACAGGTGCCGCTGCACGTACTGGTGCTCGACGAAGCCCAGTACATCAAGACCCCCGGCAGCAAGGCGGCGCAGGCGGCACGTCAGCTGAACGCGCGGCAACGCCTGTGCCTGAGCGGCACGCCCCTGGAGAATCATCTGGGCGAACTCTGGTCGCTGTTTCATTTCCTGATGCCGGGCTGGCTGGGCGACAGCAAGCAGTTCAGCCGCGACTACCGTCTGCCGATCGAGCGACAGGGCGACGAGACGCGCCTGCAGCACCTGAACGCGCGTATCAAGCCATTCCTGCTACGCCGCACCAAGGAGCAGGTGGCCACCGAATTGCCGGCCAAGAGCGAGATCGTCCACTGGGTCGAACTCAACGAGGCACAGCGCGACGTGTACGAGACCGTGCGCCTGGCCATGGATAAAAAGGTACGCGCCGAAATCGACCGCAAGGGCGTGGCGCGCAGTCAGATCATCATCCTCGAAGCACTGCTCAAGCTGCGTCAGGTGTGCTGTGACCTGCGCCTGGTCAACAGCGTTGCAGCACCGCCGCCGGGCCACAGTTCGGGCAAGCTGGCCAGCCTGCTGCGATTGCTCGACGAACTGCTGGACAGCGGTCGGCGCATCTTGCTGTTCTCCCAGTTCACCTCCATGCTGGGCCTGATCGAGCAGGAGCTGCAGCAGCGAGGCATCCCCTACGCATTGCTGACCGGTACCACGCGCGATCGCCGGGCACCGGTCAGGGACTTTCAGGACGGCAGGCTGCAGATCTTCCTGATCAGCCTCAAGGCCGGCGGCGTGGGCTTGAACCTGACCGCAGCAGACACGGTGATCCACTACGACCCTTGGTGGAACCCGGCTGCGGAAAACCAGGCCACCGACCGCGCCTACCGTATCGGCCAGGAAAAACCGGTGTTCGTCTACAAGCTGATCACCCGCGGCACGGTGGAAGAAAAGATCCAGCACCTGCAGCAGGAAAAGTCAGCCTTGGCGGCCGGCATTCTCGATGCAAGGGAAACCGGCGACTGGCGCCTGCAGGACAACGATATCGACGCCCTGCTCGCGCCGCTGCCGAGCCCACCGGCCAAACGCCGATAGTTGCCTGAACGGCGTTTTCAGTCGACGAAATCGGCGACCGTTGCGCGCTCCCCGAGCAGAAACCCGTCGGCCACCAGGCGCAACGGCTGCAGATCGGTGTCACTGTTACCGGCCTCGATCAGTCGCGCGAAGTGCCGGTAGAGCAACGGGTATTCACCTACCGTTTCGAGCGTCTGCGGCACATCGTCGATGAGCAACTGCGCACCGCCGTGGGTCAGGCGCAGGCATCCTTCGTCGCAATGTACTTCGATCTGCCAGAGCTCGTCATGACCGTGGTCCCAGTCGAAGGCGGCGCTCACCTGCAGGCCGTTCGCGTCGCTCATGCTCAGGTCAGCCGCGATCGGCGCCTGGCGATTGCCGGGAAAGCGCAGGCTGGCCTGGGTGACGAACAGGGCTTCAGGCAGCACGTGGCTGATGATCGACAGGGCGTTGATGCCCGGATCGAACACGCCGAGGCCGCCGGCCTGCCAGATCCACTGCTGGCCCGGGTGCCACTTGCGCACGTCTTCCTTCCACTGGACCGTGACCGACTGCAGGTGTTTGCCCGCCAGCCAGGCCCGAGCGCTTTCGACCCCTGCGGCGAAGCGCGAATGCCACGCGAACAGGCAGGTCACACCCTGCTCGGTGGCCAGTTCGACCAAGGCCATGGCCTCGCCAAGGCTGGCGCAGGGCGGTTTTTCCACCAGCACGTGCTTGCCGGCCAGCAGCGCTTCGCGGACCTGCGCATAGCGGCCTTGGGGCGGTGTGCAGAACGCCAGCGCCTGGATATCCGCGGCCTGTTCGAGTAACTCGTGCAGGCTGCCGAAATGCGTGACGCCGGGGCATGGCTCGCCGAGGGTGGCCACGGCGACCAGCTCGAAGGATGGGTCATTGCGCAGGGCGGGGACGTGCTGATCCTGGGCAATCTTGCCGTAGCCGACCACGCCGAGACGAATGGGGGACATCGCTGACTCCTTTTTATTGTTGGGCCTGGGCGTTATAGCAGTTACGCAGCCGTCGGCATACGTGGCAATGCAGGCGAAGGGCGTGGCGTCGGGACCGGGATTTGCATGCAACCGTGCCGTCCCTCACCGAAGTTGCGAGCCCGCCATGCCTGATCGCGCCCTGCCTGATCGTCCTATGCCCCCTGCCCTGCGTTTCATGCTGGCCGCTCGCCGCAGCGAGCTCGAAGGCCTGCGCGGGCTGGCCGACACCTGTGAACTGGTGACGCTGATCAGCCGCCTGGTGCATGCCCTGCAGCGTGAACGTGGCTACACCAACCTCTATCTGGGCAGCCAGGTGGAAACCCACCGTCGGCAATTGGACCTGCACACCGAGCAGGCTCAGGCGCTGGAGCAGGACGTGCTGCAGCGCTTGCAGGCCGTGGACCTCAATGCAGCCAGCGCGGCCGACCGGGCCCGCCTGTTCAACCGCGTCGCCTACGTTCTGCACGGTTTCGACGAATTGCCCGGCCTGCGGCGGCGCATTCGCGAACGCCTGCTCGCACCCAGCCTGGCCACGGCGGCCCTGACCCGTCTGATCGGTGGACTCATGGCCGTGGTCTTCGAAGCGGCCGACACGGCCATCGACCCGGACATCACCCGGGTGCTGGTGGCGCTGTTCAACTTCATGCAGGGCAAGGAGCTGGCCGGTCAGGAGCGGGCCACCGGCGTGGCCGGCTTCTCGGCGGGTTTTTTCGACGCCAGTGTGCAGGAGCGCATCCTGCACCTGACGCAAAGCCAGGAGCGCTGCTTCCAGACCTTCAGCGAATTCGCCGACCCGCTGGCCGGTCAGCGCTGGGCCGAGTTGCAGCGCAGCGAACTCACCACACAGTTGTTGCGCCTGCGCGAAGTCGGCATGCGCACCTCGGCGCAACATCCGGTGGACCCGGGCCTCTCGCAGCTCTGGTTCGAACTGCACAGCCAGCGCATCGATCAGATGCACGAGGTGGAGAAGCACCTTGCCGAGCAACTGTTGGCCAGTTGTCAGAGCAGCATCAAGCTGGCCAATGCCGACCTCGACAACCACCGCGTGCTGTTGCAACGCCTGGCCAGTCTGGAAACCATGGGCTGCGGCGATGCCCGGCTGTTCAGCGTGCATGCCAGCGATCTCGACAGCCCCGCGCCCGACGGTCACGGACCGCAGATGGGCCGCTCGCTGCTGGACCTGCTGCAGGCCCAGACCCACCGTTTGCAGGATGCCAACCTGCAACTGGACGAAGCACGCCAGGCGCTCAATGAACGCAAGCTGGTGGAACGGGCCAAGCAGTTGTTGATGAATGAATATGCGCTCAGCGAAAGCGAGGCGTACACCCGACTGCGGCAATCGGCGATGTCGCGGGGGCTGCGCATGGTCGACATGGCGCAGAACGTATTGGCCGTCGCTGGCAAAGGTTGAGGCAAAACTGCGCCCTATTTGCGCACCCTGCCGGTGGCATGCTCCGCATCCGTGCACACGGACGCTCCATTGCGCGAGGACCACTACGTCCCGTGCGGCTCTCGACGCCTTGGCACGCAATCTGCTTTGAGACACACAGGACCGCAGCCAACTGCGGTCGACTATTCGAATCCTGGACAACGGCGTCCACGCGTTCCGGCAGCACTGCCCGGAGCGCGTGACCGCCGTTTTTTTTTGCATTTTTTTGGCCGCCAGCAGCAGGGGAATCAGCGATGGATGACACGCCTTTCAAAGCACACCCGCACGACGCCAAGCGTCGGCACTTTCTCAAGCAGTCGTTGACCGTGGCCGGTGCCGGTGCAGCCCTTGGACTGCTGCCACCCGGGCTGTCCTCGGCGGTCTGGGCAGCGGGCAGCGACGGTCTGGAAACCACCACGGCCAAGCTGGGCTTCATCGCACTGACCGATGCCGCGCCGCTGTTCGTCGCCGACGAGAAAGGCTTTTTCGCCAAGCACGGCATGACCGGGGTGGAAGTGCTCAAACAGTCGTCCTGGGGCACCACGCGGGATAATCTGGTGCTGGGTTCGGCCGCCAACGGCATCGACGGCGCACACATCCTCACACCCATGCCCTACCTGATCGCTGCTGGCAAGGTCACGCCCAACAACCAGCCAGTGCCCATGTACATCCTCGCGCGGCTTAACCTGTCCGGCCAGTGCATCTCGGTGGGCAACGAACACGCCGACCTCAAGCTGGGCCTGGATTCCGCACCGTTCAAGGCGGCGCTGGCCAGCAAGCGTGCCAGCGGCAAGACCGTCAATGCCGCGATGACCTTCCCCGGCGGCACCCACGACCTGTGGTTGCGCTACTGGCTGGCCGCAGGCGGCATCGACCCGAACAAGGACCTGTCCACCATCGTCGTACCGCCGCCGCAGATGGTCGCCAACATGAAGGTCGGCAGCATGGACAGCTTCTGCGTCTGCGAACCGTGGAACGCCCAGTTGATCAATCAGAAAGTCGGCTACACGGCCAACACCACGGGCGAAATCTGGAACAAGCACCCCGAGAAAGCCCTGGCCCTGCGCGCCGACTACGTGGACAAGCACCCTAACGCGACCAAAGCCCTGCTCAAGGCCGTGATGGAAGCGCAGATGTTCTGCGAGCGGCCGGAGAACAAAGACGAAGTGGCAGAGATCTGCGCCAAGCGTCGCTGGATCAACGCGCCGGTGGCGGACATCATCGAGCGCATGAAAGGCAACTTCGACTACGGCACCGGCAAGGTGGTCAAGGACAGCCCGCACATCATGCGCTACTGGGACGACTTCGCCTCCTACCCGTTCAAGAGCCACGACCTGTGGTTCCTCACCGAAAACAAGCGTTGGGGCTACCTGCCCAAGGATTTCGACAGCCAGGCGTTGATCGCCAAGGTCAATCGCTCCGACCTCTGGCGCCTGGCCGCCGCAGAATTGAACGTGCCGGCCGCGCAGATTCCCGATTCCGACTCGCGCGGTGTCGAGACCTTCTTCGACGGCAAGACCTTCGATCCTCAGAACCCGCAGGCCTATCTCGACAGCCTGTCCATCAAGGCCCTGGCCTGATGTTTCCCGCACTCACCGGAGGTCACCATGAATGCTGAAGTGAAGAAGCTGCACAGCGCCGCCCAGGCCGTCGCCAAGGCCCAGGTCAAGCCGCCGGTGATGGCGAAACTGCTGAAGAACGCCCGCCGCTTCGTGTTGCAGCAGTGCCTGCCACCGGTAGTGATCGGCGCCCTGCTGTTGCTGGTCTGGCAACTGGTGTGCAGCGGCAAGGGTGCGGCGCTGCCGCCGCCCACTCAGGTGATCAGTGACACCTGGGAGCTGATCGTGGATCCGTTCTACGACAACGGCGGCAATGACAAGGGCATGGCCTGGCAACTGCTGGCCAGCCTGTCGCGGGTTGCCTATGGCTATGCCCTGGCCGTGGTGGTGGGGATCAGCCTGGGTGTGCTGGTGGGTCAGTCGACCTGGGCCATGCGGGGGCTCGATCCGTTGTTCCAGATCCTGCGTACGGTACCGCCGCTGGCCTGGCTGCCGCTGTCGCTGGCCGGTTTCAAGGACAGCTACCCTTCGGCGATCTTCGTGATCTTCATCACCGCCATCTGGCCGATCATCATCAACACCTCGGTGGGCGTGCGCAACATTCCCGAGGACTACCGCAACGTGGCCAAGGTGCTGCGGCTCAACGGCGTCGAGTACTTCAGCAAGATCATGCTGCCGGCAGCTGCGCCCTATATCTTTTCCGGCCTGCGCATCGGCGTCGG
>NZ_DJUS01000070.1:0-29149 GCF_002438365.1 Pseudomonas sp. UBA6276 | reverse complement strand
AACCACGGCGGCACCGAGATGGGCCAGGGCCTGAACGTCAAGGTCGCGCAGGTGGTGGCCGAAGTGTTCCAGGTCGACATCGCGCGTATCCAGATCACCGCCACCAACACCGACAAGGTGCCCAACACGTCGCCCACTGCGGCGTCCAGCGGTGCCGACCTGAACGGCAAGGCGGCGCAGAACGCGGCGCTGATTCTCAAGCAGCGGCTGGTCGAGTTCGCCGCGCGGCACTACCGGGTCAGTGAAGAAGACGTGGCATTCAGCAACGGCCACGTGCGCGTGCGCGACCAGTTGCTGACGTTCCAGAGCCTGGTGCAGCAGGCGTGGATGGGCCAGGTGTCGCTGTCCAGCACCGGCTACTACAAGACGCCGAAGATTCATTACGACCGCAGCCTGGCCCGTGGCCGGCCGTTCTACTATTTCGCCTATGGCGCGGCCTGCTGCGAAGTGCTGATCGACACCCTGACCGGCGAGTACAAGCTGCTGCGCACCGACATCCTCCACGACGTTGGCGCCTCGCTGAACCCGGCCATCGACCTGGGTCAGGTGGAAGGCGGTTTCCTCCAGGGCGTGGGCTGGCTGACCTGCGAGGAGCTGGTGTGGAGCGATCAGGGCAAGCTGCTGACCAGCGGCCCGGCGTCGTACAAGATTCCGGCGGTGGCCGACATGCCCCAGGACCTGCGCGTGCAGCTGGTGGAAAACCGCAAGAACCCGGAAGACACCGTGTTCCATTCCAAAGCCGTGGGCGAGCCGCCGTTCATGCTGGGTATCGCTGCCTGGTGCGCAATCAAGGATGCCGTGGCAAGCCTGGGTGACTACCGGCTGCAACCCAGCATCGATGCGCCGGCCACGCCGGAACGGGTTCTGTGGGGCTGCGAGCAGATGCGCCAGACGGCGTCGGGGAGCGTGTCTCATGACTGACTGGATCGGTGCCCTGGCCGAACACCAGGCGCGTGGCGAAGCCTGCGTGCTGGTGACCATCATCGAAGAGAAAGGCTCCACGCCGCGCAACGCCGGGGCAAAGATGGTGGTCAGCGCCACGGCGCTGTTCGACACCATTGGCGGCGGTCACCTGGAATACAAGGCGCTGCACATCGCCCGCGAAATGCTGGCCGAAGGCACCCGCGCCACACGCCTGGAGCGTTTCAGTCTGGGCGCCAGCCTGGGGCAATGCTGTGGCGGTGCCACGGTGCTGCTGTTCGAGCCGGTGGCGCAAACCCAGGCGCAGGTGGTGGTGTTCGGTGCCGGCCATGTCGGCCGTGCGCTGGTGCCGCTGCTGGCAAGCCTGCCGTGCCGGGTGCGCTGGGTCGACTCGCGCCCCGAGGAGTTTCCGGCCAGCCTGCCCGACGGTGTCTGCCAGGTGATCACCGACGAGCCGGTGGACGAAGTTGCGAGCCTGCCGGTGGGCAGCTATTGCATCGTCATGACCCATGACCACTCGCTGGATCTGGAACTGACCCGAGCCATCCTGGAGCGCAACGACTTCACCTGGTTCGGCCTGATCGGCTCCGCCACCAAGCGCGCGCGATTCGAGCACCGCCTGCGCGACCGCGGCATCGCGCCCGCAGTGGTGCAGCGCATGCGCTGCCCCATGGGCCTGGCAGCGGTGAAGGGCAAGCTGCCCATGGAAATCGCCGTTTCCATCGCCGCCGAGATCATCGCCACCTACAATGCGCACTTTGGCGCCCGCGCCGAGCCGGGGACAGCCAGCTCGCCGGGGGTCGCCCAACTGCTGCCGCGCTCGCGCCGCAGCCCCGTTCCCTTGAGAGATGCACCATGAGCCTTACCCGCAAAGCCTATCGCGCCGCGATCCTGCACAGCCTCGACGACCCTGCCCTGGTCGGTGTCCAGGCCTCCTACGAATACTTCGCCGATGGCGTGCTGGTGGTCGAGGACGGGCGGATCAGTGCGTTGGGCGCCGCCAGCGAGGTGCTGCCGACGCTGTCGGACGACGTCGAGGTGACCCATCACCCCGATGCCTTGATCACTCCCGGCTTCATCGACACCCACATCCACTTCCCCCAGACCGGCATGGTCGGCTCCTATGGCGAGCAACTGCTGGACTGGCTGAACGAGTACACCTTCCCCTGTGAAGGCCAGTTCGCCAACAAGGCACATGCCGACGGTGTCGCCCAGATCTTCCTCAAGGAACTGCTGCGCAACGGCACCACCACCGCGCTGGTGTTCGGCAGCGTCCACCCCGAATCGGTCGACGCCCTGTTCGAGGCCGCCCAGGCCCTGGACCTGCGCCTGATCGCCGGCAAGGTGATGATGGATCGCAATGCGCCGGACTACCTGACCGACACCGCTCAGAGCAGCTACGCCCAGAGCAAGGCGCTGATCGAACGCTGGCACGGCAAGGGCCGCCTGCACTACGCGGTGACGCCGCGCTTCGCGCCCACCAGCAGCGAGGCCCAGCTGACCCTGGCCGGGCAACTGCTACGCGAGTACCCGGACGTCTACCTGCAGACCCACCTGAGCGAGAACCTCCAGGAAATCGAATGGGTCAAGGCGCTGTTCCCCGAGCGCAGCAACTACCTGGACGTGTACGACCACTACAAGTTGCTCGGGGAGCGCTCGGTGCTGGCCCACGGTGTGCACCTGTGCGACGCGGAGTGCGCGCGCCTGGCCGAAACCGGCTCGGCCATCGCCTTCTGCCCCACCTCCAACCTGTTCCTGGGCAGCGGCCTGTTCAACCTGCCCCAGGCCGAGCGCTTCAAGGTCAACGTCGGCCTGGGCACCGACGTCGGCGCTGGCACCAGCTTCTCGCTGTTGCATACCCTGAACGAGGCCTACAAGGTCATGCAGTTGCAGGGTGAGAAGCTCAATCCGTTCAAGTCACTGTACCTGGCGACCCTGGGCGGCGCCCGCGCGCTGCGCCTGGAGGACCGCGTCGGCACGCTGCAGCCGGGCACCGATGCCGACTTCGTGGTGCTCGACTACCATGCCACGCCGTTGCTCAGCTACCGCATCGCGCAAGCCAAGACCTTCGAAGAAGTACTGTTCGTACTGATGACCCTGGGCGACGACCGCGCGGTCTTGCAGACCTACGCCGCTGGCCGTCGGGTGCACAACCGCGACTGACCCGGCGTACAGATTCGTATGGAACTTTTGCAGGAAAACCGCCCCTCAATCGGGTACCCTGCCCACTTTTTCAGAAAGGAGAATCATCATGGCTAAAGCCACTGCCCGCCACATCCTGGTTGCCGACGAAGCCAAGTGCAACGACCTCAAGGCCCAGATCGAAGGCGGCGCCGATTTCGCGGAAATCGCCAAGGCCAATTCCACCTGCCCATCCAGCCGTCAAGGCGGCGACCTGGGTTCGTTCGGTCCAGGCCAGATGGTCAAGGAATTCGACACCGTCGTGTTCAGCGCGCCGATCAACGTCGTGCAAGGCCCAGTGAAGACCCAGTTCGGTTACCACCTGCTGGAAGTCACCAGCCGTCAGGACTGATTCGTCCGCGGTCTGCGTTACACCCGAACGGCCCGTCTATCGCGGGCCGTTCTGCGTTTGCAATACCACCGGGCCATGATGTTAGGCTGCACCCTTCGCTTTTCGACCCAGGCAGACAATGCGCGCAGTTTTCCTCTCTTTCGTTCTTTGTGCCCTGTTCACCACGGCGGCCAACGCCCAGGCCGCAGCGCAGCATGCGCTGACCGTCTACGGCGAAGCACCGCGCTACCCCGCCGATTTCCAGCATTTCGACTACGTGAACCCCGACGCGCCCAAGGGCGGCAGCCTGCGCCGTTCGGCTATCGAGATCGGCCAGTACGACCATATCCTGCCGTACATCGACAAGGGCATCGGTGTCAGCCAGGTCGACGGCCTGCTCTACTCGCCCCTGGCCGTGCGCTCGCTGGACGAGCCCTACACCGTCTACGGTTTGGTGGCCGAGCGCATGGAGCGCGGCGATGACGGCCTGTGGCTGCGCTTCTACCTCAACCCCAAGGCCGTGTTTGCCGACGGTCAGCCGATCACCGCCGAGGACGTGCGCTACACCTTCGAGCTGCTGATGCGCGAAGGCAGCCTGGGCTATCGGACTCAGTTCGCCAACGTCGCCAATGTGCAGGTCGAGGGTCCGCGACAGGTTCGCTTCAATTTCAAGAATGCCGAAAGCCGTACCCTCCCGCTGGACCTGGCCACCCTGCCGGTGCTGCCCGAGCATTGGTGGAAGACACGCGACTTCGCCAACGGCGGCGGTTTCGAGGCGCCCTTGGGCAGCGGGCCTTACTCGATCGAAAAGATCGACAACGGCCGCAGCATCACCTTCAAGCGCAATCCCGACTGGTGGGGCAAGGACCTGCCCGAAGCGCGCGGCATGTACAACTTCGACCATTTCAGCATCGAGTATTTCGGCGATACCGACGTCGCGCGCCAAGTGCTGCGCGGCGGCGGTTACGACTACAACCGCGAATTCTCGGCGACGGCCTACACCATCGGCTACAACGGCCCGGCGCTCGACGATGGCCGCCTGCAGCGCGCGCACCTGGCCAAGCAGGGCCTGCAACCGGCCCAGGGCTTCGTGTTCAACCTGCAACGGCCGGTGTTTCAGGACCGACGCGTGCGCCAGGCGCTGGCCATGCTCTGGGATTTCGAATGGAGCAATCGGCAGATGATGCGCGGCATGTACATCCGCCAGCAGAGTTTCTTCTCCAACAGCCCGCTGGCCGCTCGGGAACTGCCAAGCGACGGCGAACTGAAAATTCTGGACAAACTGCGCGGCCAGGTGCCGGATGAAGTGTTCACCCAGGTGTTTCATGCCCCGGTCAGCGACGGTTCCGGGCTGATCCGCGACAAGCAGTTGCAGGCGCTGCGGCTGCTCCAGCTGGCCGGTTGGCATGCCGACGGCGACCGTTTGGTGAATGCCGAAGGCAAACCGCTGAGCTTCACCTTCCTCAACACCCAGAACGGCCTGGAGCGCCTGCTGCTGCCGTGGAAGCGCAACCTGGCGCAGATCGGCATCACCATGGAGATCCGCCGCATCGATTCGTCGCAATACGTCAACCGGCTGATGGCCCGCGACTACGACATGATCATCACCGGCTATCCGGTGACCCCGACGCCGGGTATCGAGCTGTATGGTTTCTTCGGTTCCAGCGTGGCCACCGACCCGGGTTCCAACAACCTGATGGTGCTCAAGGACCCGGCCGTGGACGCGCTGATCAACGGCCTGGGCGCGGCCAGCACGCAGACGCAGATGCGCGACTACGCCCACGCCCTGGACCGGGTGCTGCAGTGGAACTACTACTGGGTGCCCAATTACTACCCGCCGGGCACCTCGACGGTGTGGTGGAACCGCTTCGGCATGCCCGCCTCCCCGGCGCCCAATGACCCGGCGATCGAAACCTGGTGGGAGGTCAGCCCCACGGCGCTGACCACCGAACAGATGCGTGACCGCCTGACAGGGAAGACTCACTGATGCTGGGTTACACATTACGTCGCCTCTTGCTGATCGTGCCGACCCTGCTGGCGATCCTGCTGGTCAACTTCGTCATCGTCCAGGCTGCGCCGGGCGGCCCGGTGGAACAGGCCATCGCGCGCTTGCAGGGTGTGGGCGGCGGCAGCGTCACCGGCGGTGGCGGCGACACCTTGCAAGGCGGTTCGCGCGCCAGCCGTGGCCTGGACCCCAAGCTGATCAAGGACATCGAGCGCCAGTACGGTTTCGACAAACCGGCCCATGAACGCCTGTGGCTGATGATCAAGAGCTATGCGGTGCTGGATTTCGGCAGCAGTTTCTTTCGTGGTGCCAAGGTCACCGACCTGATTCTGGACAAGATGCCGGTGACCCTCTCGCTGGGGTTCTGGGCGACGCTGATCACCTACCTGGTGTCGATTCCGCTGGGCATCCGCAAGGCGGTGCACCACGGCAGCCGCTTCGATGTGTGGAGCAGCAGCCTGATCATCATCGGCTACGCCATGCCGGCATTTCTGTTCGCCATGCTGCTGATCGTGGTGTTCGCCGGCGGCACCTCGTTGAACTGGTTTCCGGTGCGGGGGCTGGTCTCGGACAACTTCGCCGAGCTGAGCCTGCTGGGCAAGATCGCCGACTACTTCTGGCACCTGGTGTTGCCGGTGACCTCGCTGGTGATCGGCGGTTTCGCCACCCTGACCATCCTCACCAAGAACTCGTTTCTCAACGAGATCACCCGGCAGTACGTGGTGACGGCGCGGGCCAAGGGCCTGAGCGAGCGACGGGTGCTGTACGGCCATGTGTTTCGCAATGCCATGCTATTGGTGGTGGCCGGTCTGCCGCAGGCGTTCATCAGCGTGTTCTTCGCCGGATCGTTGCTGATCGAGGTGATCTTCTCCCTCGACGGGCTTGGTCGGTTGAGCTATGAAGCGGCCGTGTCGCGGGACTATCCGGTGGTGTTCGGCTCGCTGTTCATCTTTACCCTGCTGGGGCTGCTGATCAAACTGATCGGCGACCTGTGCTACACCCTGGTCGATCCACGCATCGACTTCAGCGCGAGGAATGCCTGATGCGTCTGTCGCCCCTGGCCCGCCGTCGCCTGGACCGTTTCAAGCAGAACCGCCGTGGCTGGTGGTCGCTGTGGCTGTTCCTGGCCCTGTTTGCCCTGACCCTGGGCGGCGAACTGGTCGCCAATGACAAGCCGCTGGTGCTCAAGTACGACGGCGAGCTGTACTTCCCGGTGTTCAAGCGCCACACCGAGCAGGAGTTCGGCGGGCAGTTGCCGTTCCAGGCCGACTACCGCAGTGACTACGTGCGCCAGCTGATCGCCTCGCGTGGCGGCTGGATGCTGTTTCCGCCGATCCCGTTCAGCGCCGACACGCCCAACTACGACCTGACCCAGCCTGCCCCCAGCCCACCGTCGACGACCAACTGGCTGGGGACCGACGATCAGTCCCGCGACGTGCTGGCACGGGTGATCTTCGGTGCGCGGGTGTCGATTCTGTTTGCCTTGGCGCTGACCTTGATCAGCTCGCTGATCGGCATCGCTGCTGGAGCGTTGCAGGGCTACTACGGGGGTTGGGTGGATTTGTTCGGCCAGCGCCTGCTGGAAGTCTGGTCGGGGCTGCCGGTGCTTTACCTGCTGATCATTCTCTCCGGGTTCGTGGAGCCCAATTTCTGGTGGCTGCTGGGCATCATGGCGCTGTTTTCCTGGCTGGCGCTGGTGGACGTGGTGCGCGCCGAGTTCCTGCGCGGGCGCAATCTGGAATACGTGAAGGCCGCACGGGCGCTGGGTTTGTCGGACCGCAAGATCATCCTGCGGCACATCCTGCCCAATGCCATGAACGCGACCTTGAGCTTTCTGCCGTTCATTCTGACCGGGGCGATCTCGACCCTCACGGCGCTGGATTTCCTGGGCTTCGGCATGCCGGCCGGCAGTGCTTCGCTGGGCGAGTTGATCGCGCAGGGGAAGCAGAACCTGCAGGCGCCGTGGCTGGGCTTCACGGCGTTTTTCACGCTAGCGCTGATACTGTCGCTGCTGGTGTTCATTGGAGAGGGGCTGCGCGATGCGTTTGATCCGCGTGCTTGAGTTGAGATCGGCAGGGCGCCCTTCGCGGGCAGAGCCCGCTCCCACAAGGGCGTGGTGGGAGCTGAATCTGTGGGAGCGGGGCGGGCGGCCGAGCCCTCTGCCCGCGAAGAGGCCGTTACTGTCACCCCACAAGGCCACTGCCCATGACAGCTGAAAACCTCATCGAAATCCGCCACCTCACCGTGGCCTTCAATGGCCAAACAGTGGTCAAGGATGTCGGTTTCGACATTCCTGCCGGCCAGTGCGTGGCGCTGGTCGGCGAGTCGGGTTCGGGCAAGTCGGTGACCGCCCACTCCATCCTGCAACTGCTGCCAGTGAGCGGCTGCCAGAGCAGCGGCAGTGTCCGCTATCAGGGTCAGGAACTGCTGGGCGCCGATGCGGCGACCTTACGCCGCATGCGCGGCGATCGCATCGCCATGATCTTTCAGGAGCCCATGACCTCGCTGAACCCTTTGCACACGGTGCAGAAGCAGATCGGTGAAACCCTGCTGGTGCACAAGGGCATGGGCGGCAAGCAGGCCGAGGCGCGCATTCTGGAGTTGCTGCAGATGGTGGGCATCCAGGAGCCGCACAAGCGGTTGAAGGCCTACCCGCACCAATTGTCCGGTGGCCAGCGCCAGCGCGTGATGATCGCCATGGCACTGGCCTGCGAGCCGCAGTTGCTGATCGCCGATGAGCCCACCACCGCACTCGACGTCACGGTGCAGCGGCGCATCCTGCTGCTGCTCAAGTCGTTGCAGGAGCGCCTGGGCATGTCGCTGCTGTTGATCAGCCACGACCTCAATCTGGTGCGCAGCATCGCCCAGCACGTGTGCGTGATGCGCGCCGGGGAAATCGTCGAGCAGGCGCCTTGTGAACAGCTGTTCAGCGCACCGCAACACCCCTACAGCCAACTGCTGCTGGATGCCGAACCCGCTGGTGTGGCGCTGTCCCACCAGGCTCGGCCCGAGCTGTTGCAGGTCGAGCAGTTGAAGGTGTGGTACCCGTTGAACGGCGGGCTGTTCCGCAAGCCACGCGAGTTCGTCAAGGCGGTGGATGGCATCAGCCTGAGCGTGCAGCAAGGCAAGACCCTGGGCATCGTCGGCGAGTCCGGCTCGGGCAAGTCGACGCTGGGTCAGGCGATCCTGCGCCTGGTCGATTCGCAAGGGGGTATTCGTTTCCAGGGCCAGGCGCTCGATGGCCTGGATCAGAAGCAGATGCGGCCGTGGCGCAAGCAGATGCAAGTGGTGTTTCAGGATCCGTTCGGCAGCCTCAGCCCGCGCATGTCGGTGGCGCAGATCATCAGTGAAGGTCTGGAAGTGCACAGCGGCGCCAACGCCCGCGCGTGCGATGAACAGGTGATCCAGGTGCTGCGCGAGGTGGGCTTGGACCCCGAGGCGCGGCACCGCTACCCCCACGAGTTCTCCGGCGGCCAGCGTCAGCGCATCGCCATCGCCCGCGCGCTGGTACTGCGCCCGGCCTTGATGCTGCTGGACGAACCGACCTCGGCCCTCGACCGCACGGTGCAGAAGCAGGTGGTGCAGCTGCTGCAGCAGTTGCAGGAGCGCCATGGCCTGACCTATCTGTTCATCAGCCACGACCTGGCGGTGGTGCGGGCGCTGGCCCATGATGTGATCGTGGTCAAGGATGGCAAGGTGGTGGAGCATGGCCCCACCGATCGGCTGTTCAGCGACCCACGGCACCCCTACACCCAGGAACTGCTGCAGGCAGCGATGGTGTAGCCTGGTATAGCGTGCATAACAACCATAAGGACACTGCACATGGCACTCCACGGCAAGACGGCTTTGGTTACCGGTTCCACCAGCGGCATCGGCCTGGGCATTGCCTCGGTGCTGGCCGCCCACGGCGCGAACGTCGTGCTCAACGGCTTCGGCGACCCGACGGCGGCCCTGGCCGAAGTCCGCCGGCACGGCACTCAGGTTGCGCACCATGGCGCTGATGTCAGCGATCCAGCGCAATTGGCCGAGCTGTTCGAGTACGTCCGAGCGAGCCTTGGCGGTGTCGACATTCTGGTCAACAACGCCGGCATCCAGCACGTGGAAGCGGTCGAGGCCTTCCCGGTGGAGCGCTGGGACGCGATCATCGCGATCAACCTGTCTTCGGTGTTTCACGGCATTCGTCTGGCGCTGCCGGGCATGCGCGACAAAGGCTGGGGGCGGATCGTCAATATCGCCTCGGTGCATGGTCAGGTCGGGTCGGTCGGCAAGTCGGCGTATGTGGCGGCCAAACATGGGGTGATCGGTCTGACCAAGGTGGTGGGCCTGGAAACGGCCACCACGCAGATTACTTGCAATGCCATCTGTCCCGGCTTTGTCCTGACCCCACTGGTGCAGAAGCAGATCGACGACCGCGCGGCCAAGGGCGGTGACCCGGCGGCCGCCCAGCGCGAACTGCTGGCTGAAAAGCAGCCGTCGCTGGAATTCGTCACCCCCGAGCATCTGGGCGAGTTGGTCCTGTTCCTGTGCAGCGAAGCCGGTAGCCAGGTGCGTGGCGCGGCCTGGAACATCGACGGTGGCTGGCTCGCGCAATGAGGCGGGGAACCGCACAGTGCCGGCAAAGTCGGAGTAAGGACATTCTCATGTGCAAGGAGCTTCTGTGACCATCGCTCCCCCCAGCGACCCCCTCGGCTCGCAAACGCCGGACCAGCCTCGTGAAGTGCATCGCCTGCGGGTGCTGACGGTGAACACACACAAGGGTTTCACCGCCTTCAACCGCCGTTTCATCCTGCCCGAGTTGCGCGAGGCGGTGCGCAGCACCAGCGCCGATCTGGTGTTCCTGCAGGAAGTGCTGGGCGGCCACGATGGCCATGCGTCGAAGTTCTCCAACTGGCCACAGATGTCGCAGTACGAGTTTCTCGCCGACAGCATGTGGAGTGATTTCGCCTACGGGCGCAACGCGGTGTATCCGGACGGCCATCATGGCAATGCGGTGCTGTCCAAGTACCCGATCCTGCGTTACACCAACCTCGACATCTCGATCACCGGGCCCGAGCGCCGCGGCTTGCTGCACTGCGTTCTGCAGGTGCCTGGGCATGATGAGGTGCATGCGATCTGCGTGCACCTGTCATTGCTGGAAAGTCATCGGCAGCTGCAATTGAAGCTGTTGGGTCAACTGCTCGATTCATTGCCTGAAGATGCGCCAGTGATCATCGCCGGGGATTTCAACGACTGGCAGTTGCGCGGCAACGCGACGCTGGCCAAGCGCCAGGACCTGCACGAAGCGTTCGAGCGGCACAACGGGCAGCTGGCCAAGACCTACCCGGCACGCTTCCCGCTGCTGCGCCTGGACCGGATTTACGTCAGAAACGCGACCAGTCATGGGCCGATCATCTTGGGCAACAAGCCGTGGACGCACCTATCGGACCATTTGCCCCTGGCAGTGGAAATCCACATGTAGCAGCTGCGCGAGCTGCGTCGGCGGCGTACGCGGTGTGCCTGGATGAACGCGGTGGACCCGGACGCGGCTTGCACCGCTGCTACAGGGGACCGCGTTCCATCAACAGCGTCTGTGGTGCATCTGGAACACTGAGGCCTTGCGTATTTCCTAAAGCAGCTGCGCAAGCTGCGTCGGCGGCATACGCGGTGTGCCTGGATGAACGCGGTGTGCCCGGACGCGGCTTGCACCGCTGCTACAGGGGACCGCGTTCGATCAACAGCGTCTGCGGTGCATCTGGAATACCGTGGCCTTGGGTATTTCCTGTAGCACCTGCGTAAGCTGCGCCGGCGGCATACGCGGTGTGCTTGGATGAACGCGGTGTGCCCAGACGCGGCTTGCGCCGCTGCTACAGGGGTCCGCGTTCGATCAACAGCGTCTGCGGTGCATCTGGAACACCGTGGCCTTGCGTATTTCCTGTAGCAGCTGCGCAAGCTGCGTCGGCGGCGTACGCGGTGTGGCTGGATGAACGCGGTGGACCCGGACGCGGCTTGCGCCGCTGCTACAGGGGACCGCGTTCGATCAACAGCGTCTGTGGTGCATCTGGAACACCGTGGCCTTGCGTATTTCCTGTAGCAGCTGTGCAAGCTGCGTCGGCGGCATACGCCGTGTGCCTGGATGAACGCGGTGGACCCGGACGCGGCTTGCGCCGCTGCTACAGGGGTCCGCGTTCGATCAAGAGCGTCTGCGGTGCATCTGGAACACCGTGGCCTTGCGTATTTCCTGTAGCAGCTGCGCGAGCTGCGTCGGCGGCATACGCGGTGTGCCTGGGTGAACGCGGTGTGCCCGGACGCGGCTTGCACCGTTGCTACAAGGACCGCGTTTCATCAACAGCGTCTGCGGTGTATCTGAGATAATGCGGGCGGTGGTGAGTCAGTGCGGGGTTTCTGGGTCATCTGCCACCAGGCCCCAATCTGCGCTTTTGCGGTCGGGGGCTGGTGTGGGTGGGGCTGGTGCGGTGGTGTGTTGCACGCCTTCTTCGCCTTGCAGTTTCAAGCGCAGGCGCAGGTTGTTCACCGAATCAGCGTTCTTCAACGCTTCTTCTTCACTGATCGCCCCTTCCACGGCCAGTTCGTAGAGCGCATGGTCGAACGTCTGCATGCCCAGGTTCACGGATTTCTCCATGATGCCCTTGAGCTCGGAAAACTCGTTGCGGTGAATGAAGTCGCGGATGGTCGGGGTGCCCAGCATCACTTCCACCGCCGCGCGGCGCTTTCCGTCGGTGGTGCGCACCAGCCGCTGCGAAACGAACGCCTGCAGGTTGTTGCCCAGGTCGTTGAGCAACTGCGGGCGGCGGTCTTCGGGGAAGAAGTTGATGATGCGATCCAGCGCTTGGTTGGCGTTGTTGGCGTGCAGAGTGGATATGGCCAGGTGACCGGTGTCGGCGAACGCCAGCGCATGCTCCATGGTTTCACGATCGCGGATCTCGCCGATCAGAATAACGTCCGGCGCCTGGCGCAGGGTATTCTTCAAGGCCGCCTGGAAGCTGCGCGTATCGACCCCCACCTCGCGCTGGTTGATGATCGATTTCTTGTGCCGGTGGATGAATTCCACCGGGTCCTCGATGGTGATGATATGCCCGCTGCTGTTGCGGTTGCGGTAGTCGATCAACGCTGCCAGCGACGTCGACTTGCCCGACCCTGTGGCGCCGACGAACAGCACCAGGCCGCGTTTTTCCATGATCACGTCGAGCAGCTTGCGCGGCAGCTTGAGGTCTTCGAAGCTGGGAATGTCGAGCTTGATGTTGCGTGCGACAATGGACACTTCGTTGCGCTGCTTGAAGATGTTGACGCGAAAGCGCCCTACCCCGTGGATCGACAGCGCCAGATTCATTTCCAGCTCGCGCTCGAAATCGATACGCTGCTCGGCGTCCATGATGCCGGCCGCGATCTCGGCGATGTCGCCGGGCTTCAACGCCTCGGCGCTCAAGGGTTTGAGCACGCCGTTGAACTTGGCACAGGGCGGCGCACCGGTGGACAGGTAGAGGTCGGAGCCGTCCTGACTGGCCAGGAGCTTGAGCAATGCTTGAATTTCCATGTGCTGGGGTCCTGCGAAGGCCGTCGATAGTAAGTACGCTATAGCTTGGCTGCATCTGCAGCCGCGGTAAATCAAAGGATAACGCAATGAATGCCTCACCTGTGGGCGGCAAGGTCGCGACATTGATCGCAAGCATGGACTGGGCCGACAGTCCCCTGCCCGCCCCCGATGCCTGGCCGCAGAGCCTGCGCACCGCTGTGGACATCGTCACACACTCGCCCATGCCGATGCTGCTGCTGTGGGGCACGCAGCTGTGCCAGCTGTACAACGACGCCTTCGCGCTGCTGGTGGGCAGCAACCACCCGCGCGCCCTCGGCCAGCCGGTGGACAGCATCTGGCCGGAACTCAAGGCATTCACCGACCCGATCTACGCCGCCGTGTTGCAGGGTGAGGTGCGCACCTTCAGCGAAAAGGACTTCAATCTGCCACGCGAGGGCGATTCCGAACAGGTCTGGCTGGACCTCACCTACAGCCCGATCCGTGACGAAAACGAGCGGGTGGCCGGCATTCTGGTGACCGCCATCGAGGCCAACGAGCGGCGTGAAGTCAGTGCGTTGGGCCGTCGCGCCGAGCAGGATCTGCGCGACAGGGAAGCGCATTTTCGCATGGCCATCGAGCTGTCACCCGCCGTGCACTGGACGGCCGAGGCCAATGGCCGGACCGACGGCAAGAGCCAAACCGAGCGCTGGCGACAACTGACTGGCATCCGCGGCCTGCAGGCGGATGAAGACTGGGCGCAGCTGATGCACCCGGATGACCACCTGCCGACCCTGGACACCTGGCAACTGGCAGTGAGCACCGGCCGCCCCTACGACGCCGAGTACCGCTTGCGCATGGCCGACGGCAGCTATCACTGGATGCATGCCCGCGCACTGCCCCAGCGCGATGCCGATGGCATGATCCGGCAGTGGTTCGGCATGACCGAGGACGTGCAGAATCGCCGTCAGGTCGAGCAGGCCCTGCGCGAGCTCAACGAACATCTGGAAACCCGCGTCAGCGAGCGTACCCAGGCCCTGGCCGAGGTCAACCTGCGGCTGCAAAACGAAATGCAGGAGCGCGAACGCGCCGAAGAGGCGTTGCGCCACGCGCAGAAGATGGAAGCGCTCGGCCAGTTGACCGGCGGTATCGCCCACGATTTCAACAACATGCTCACCGGCATCATCGGCAGCCTGGACCTGATGCAGCGCTACATCGACGCCGGGCGCAGCAGCGAGATCAAGCGCTTCAGCGAGGCGGCGATCAGTTCGGCGCATCGCGCGGCGGGCCTGACCCACCGGCTACTGGCGTTTTCGCGACGCCAGTCGCTGGACCGCAAGCGCTTGGCGCCCAACGAGCTGGTGCACTCGCTCGAAGAGCTGTTCAGCCGCACCTTGGGCGAGCACCTGCAATTGCGCCTGCAATTGGCCGAGGACGTGTGGCCGGTAAACACCGATGCCAGCCAACTGGAAAACGCCCTGCTCAATCTGGTCATCAACGCCCGCGACGCCATGCCCGAGAGCGGCGTGCTGACCATCGAGACCGCCAACTGCGAACTGGATGCCACGCCGGAAGGCGCGACCCTGGAACCGGTCAAGCCGGGCGCCTATGTCATGTTCCGGGTCAGCGACAATGGCAGTGGCATGAGTGCACCGATACTGGCCAAGGCGTTCGACCCCTTCTTCACCACCAAACCCATCGGCCAAGGTACCGGCTTGGGGCTGTCGATGATCTATGGCTTCGCCCAGCAATCGGGCGGCCAGGTAACGTTGCAGAGCCGGCCTGGCGAGGGCACCTGTGTGCGCCTCTATCTGCCGCGCCACAGCGAACCGTTCGGCGACACCGCCGAGCAGCGCACTCCAGCCGTGGCACCGATGGCCCAGGCCGGGGAAAGCGTGCTGGTGGTCGAAGACGATCCGGCGGTGCGCATGCTGGTGCTGGATGTGCTGGACGAACTGGGCTATGCCGCGCATTCGGCGGCCGACGCCAGCGCCGCATTGGCGCTGATCGAAGCAGGCCTGCACATCGACCTGCTGGTCACCGACGTGGGTCTGCCGGGCCTCAACGGCCGGCAATTGGCCGAGATTGCGCGCCAGCAGCGGCCTGGACTGAAGGTGCTGTTCATCACCGGCTACGCGGAAAAGGCCGCCGAGCGTTACGGGTTCCTGGCCGAGGGCATGGACATGATCACCAAACCGTTTTCCATCGAACGACTGGGCAGCAAGATCCGCGACATGATCAACCTGTCCTGATTTGCGGCATAATCAGCGGCTTTTTCAGCGAGCATCGGGTCATGAAGGCACAAGCAAGGCACATTCTGGTCAAGACTGCCGAGGAAGCGGAAGCGCTGCGCCTGCGCATCGCCAAGGGCGAAGCGTTCGATGTGCTGGCGAAGAAGTATTCGACTTGCCCGTCCGGCAAGCGCGGCGGCGACCTGGGCGAGGTTCGCCCTGGGCAGATGGTCGGAGCGATCGATCAGATCATCTTCAAGAAACCGCTGCGTACGGTGCATGGCCCGGTGAAGAGCAAATTCGGTTACCACCTGGTGCAAGTGTTCTACCGCGACTGACATCACACCGGCGAACACCGCGCTCCATCAAACTATCGCCCGCTTGCGACGCCATATCACCAAAAGCCCTGGCTAACGAAAGCGACCACCCCTGTGGCAGCGGCGCAAGCCGCGTCGGCGGCACCCGCGGTTCGTTGGAAGGAACACGGTCCAGTCGTTGCCGATTCAGAGATACTCGCCAACGGCCCTCGGCATCTGATGCTGGCGCTTGAGGTCGGTGCGCATACCCGCAATCAGATTGGAAATCGCTCGGCTGCTGGTCAACTGCTCGGTGCGGATACCGCTGAGTGTGTAGTCGACCTTATGTGTCGCCTGATCGAACACACGTACGGTCAAGGACTGATCGGTGGCCTGGGTGCACTGGCAGCGCTGGGGCAGGAAACTGCTTTCAATGATGTTGCGCAGTTCAAGGGTGGACAACATGATGACACTCCATTCTTGGTCTTATCCCTGAAGTCGGGCTTGCCCGAAGTCAGTGCACCTTTCATGCCCTCTGCACCAAAAAGCACTTCCCATATCTATCAATGAGTTAGCCTTCAGGCTCTATCCACGGGTCGTGCATTGTGCAAGATCACGGTGCACTGCCGTTGCAATTTGCATAACACCAAGCCATTGAAACTTTGCCGATCACCGTAGGGTCCCCTGCAGACACACCGCTCAGGGGTAATTCTCACCATGGCAAGAGCAATCTGGAAAGGCGCGATCAGTTTCGGTCTGGTGCACATCCCCGTGGCCCTGGTTTCGGCCACTGCCTCACAGGGCGTCGACTTCGATTGGCTGGATAAACGCAGCATGGACCCGGTCGGCTACAAGCGCATCAATAAGAAGACCGGCAAGGAGATGGACAAGGAAAACATCGTCAAGGGCGTCCAGTACGAGAAAGGTCGCTACGTTGTCCTGAGCGAAGACGAAATCCGAGCGGCCCACCCTGTATCGACACAAACCATCGATATCTTCTCTTTCGTCGACCGCACCCAGATCCCCCTGCCCAATATAGACACACCCTACTTTCTCGCCCCGGATCGCCGTGGCGAAAAAGTGTATGCACTGTTGCGGGAAACATTGATCAGCACCAAGAAAGTTGCACTGGCCCTGGTGGTATTGCACACCCGCCAATACCTGGCTGCGCTGATGCCGCTGGACGGTGCACTGGTGATGGTGAAGTTGCGCTGGCCTTCCGAAGTGCGTGACCTGGATATTCTGGAACTGGGCAAGGACGTGAAAAAGCCCGAACTGACCAAGAAAGAACTGGACATGGCCAAGCGTCTGGTCGAAGACATGAGTGGCGATTGGCAGCCCGAAGAATATGTCGACAAGTTCGAGCAGAAGATCATGGCACTGGTCGAGAAGAAGGCCAACAAAGGTGAAATCGAAGACGTGGAAACCGAGTCCGACCAAGCGTCACGGCAGACCGCCGACGTCATCGACCTGACCGAGCTGCTCAAGCGCAGCCTTGCCGGCAAGCCATCCGCTGCTGCCAAGCCCAAGCCGGCCAAGGCGAAAACCGCCGCGAAAAAAGCCCCGGCCAGACGCAGCCCGCGCAAGGCTTCTTGAGCACAAACAGCCAAGAACAACTTTCCAATTGATAGCGGCATCGATGAATAACTTTTTTCATCCATGCCGCTATTGAATAACTTCATACCGCTCTGCCTTTTAAAGCAACTTCCAACATTCGTCGACTACACTCGTTGCAACATCTGATTCCATTAACCACTTGATCGCTCACCGCGCCTTGTTTCGCGGCGAACGCGTGTGCGGGAGTTGTCGATGAACACCAACGAGTTGTTTAGATACCGCTGTTTATTGACCGCGTCGTTGTTGACCAGTTGGGCCGCCTCCGACATGGCGTCGGCCGACTGCACGTTCGCCCCCGGCCTGGGCAATGACGCCTACGTGTGCGACAGCGCAACGGCTCCCTCGCTGAGCGATCTACTGGGCAACAACAGCCTCACCCTGCCCCCAGGCGGCACCGGAACCATCACGGGAGCGGTCGAATTCGGCTCTGGCCAGGACAGCGCGTTGCTGGGCTCGGGCAGCATCGAAGGCGTGCTGAACACCGGTGCAGGCGCGGACACGGTGCTCGTCAGCGGGGGGCGATTGTCTTCCCTGATTCAGGGCGATGGCGCCGATACGCTTGAAGTGATAGGCGGTACCATCAGCGGCCCGGTCAGCCAGGGCAGCGGCATCGACAGCTTCATCATGCGCGGCGGGCAGATCCAGTCACTCAGCCAAGGTGACGGGCTGGACACCTTTTCCATGACCGACGGCACTATCGTTGGCGCCTTCGAGGACGGCGACATCGCGCGGATGAGCGGCGGCACCATTGGCCGAGTCGACATGAAGCTGGACAACAACCTGTTCGAGCTGTCTGGAGGCCGCATCAACGGCAACCTGGTCGCAGGCTTCGGCAACGATACCATCGCCGTGTCGGGTGGCAGCATCGGCGGCAACATCAGCGTCAGTGGCGGCGTCGACGAGGTCACGGTGAGCGGTGGCGACATCGGCGGCAATTTCTTGCTGAGCTTCGGCGACGACCGCTTCATCTGGCGCGATGCGGGCCTGATCCACGGCACCATCAGCATGGGCGCAGGCGACGACACGGCGCTGTTGAGCAACTTGGAGGAAACCCAACTGGCATCGCCGCGCCTGATCTACGGGGACGCCGGCATTGATACGTTGACCCTCGACAACAGCAGAACAACTGGCGGCGCACGCTACAGCTACTGGGAAACGATCAACCTGAGCAACGGCTCGGTGCTGGACTTGCCCGATCGCCTGAGCCTGGCGGACGATTCGACGCCGCCGAACAGTGGCCTGCTCACTCTCGACCGCAGTAGCACCTTGGGCGCGACCCAAGGCACGGTCGGCCCGATCGTTGAGGGTCAGACGATCACGCTGAACAATGCCGGGCTGATCGACCTCACCCGCAGTGGCGCCCAGGCGGAAGACCGCCTGACCGTCATCGGCAACTACGTGGGCAACGACGCGCGCCTGAAACTGCAGACGGTGCTCGCCGGTGACGACGCCCCTTCCGATCGGCTGGTCGTGGCTCAAGGCACGCTCAGTGGCCTCACTGCCATTACCGTCGACAACCTCGATGGCCGTGGCGCGCAGACCACAGCCAACGGCATCACACTGGTGGAGGCTACTCAAGGCGCGACCAGCACCGACGGTGCCTTTACCCTGGCCAACAACCTGTCGGTCGGCGCCTATCAGTATTACCTGTTCAAGGGTGGGGTCACTGCGGGCAGCGAGAACAGCTGGTTCCTGCGTTCGTCCGTGGTGGCGCCGCCTGTGGTGGTACCGCCGGTCACCGAGCCGCCGGTGATTGAACCGCCTGTGGTCCAGCCTCCCATAGTCGAACCGCCTGTTATCGAGCCGCCAGTGATCGAACCCCCTGTAGTCGAGCAAGAACCACCGATAACAGAACCGCCCGCAGTCGAGCCACCTATCATCGAGCCGCCAGTCCAGCCGCCGCCTCCTGAACCCGAGCCAACGCCACCCGCCCCTGCGCCGGGCGCTCAGGAACCCATCGCGGCGATCGGCACACCAAACCTGCCGCGCCCGGCCCCCGGTCAGAGCATAGTGCTGTATCGCATCGAAGTGCCCGCTTACAGCGTCGTACCGCCTGCTGCCGCCTTGCTGGCGCTGGACAGCCTGGGGAGCTTCCATGAGCGTCAGGGCGAGCAAAGTCTGCTTACGGAACGCGGCGTCCTGCCTGCCGGGTGGGCCCGGACCTTCGGCAGTCACGGACGACAGCAGTGGGCTGGCGCTGCGACCCCTAACCTGAGCAGCAATATCAGTGGCTACCAGGTCGGCCACGATCTGTTCGCCGCCCTCAGCGACAACGGCTACCGCCAGCACGTCGGGCTGTTCGCCGGGCATGCTCGGCTGGATGGCAAAGTGCGCGGCTTCGCCCTGGGGTTCGACAACACCCCTTCGGGCAACATCCGCCTGCGCGCCGACAATCTTGGCGCCTATTGGACGGTGATCAGCCCTGCAGGGGCCTACCTTGACCTGGTCGCGATGAGCACCCGATTCGAGGGACGCAGCCGCTCCGAACGCGGCTACACGCTCGACCTCGACGGACACGGGGTGGCCGTATCCTTGGAAGCCGGTTACCCGCTCAGACTCTCCGAGCAATGGTTGCTGGAGCCACAGGTGCAAGTGGTCGGGCAGAAAATCACGCTGGACACGGCTCGTGATCCCGTATCGAAAGTGGCATTCGACAGCGAGCACTATTGGCGGACACGCTTGGGAGTGCGTTTGAAAGGGCAGTATCGGGTGGGCGGTACGCCGGTCGAACCCTATGTGCAGGCCAACCTTTGGCACACGCTTGACGGCGAAGACACAGTGACCTTCGATGAGGTCGATACCCTGCGCAGCCAGCACCGGGCGACTCAAGCCAAACTGGGCATGGGCCTGGCCGCGCGGCTCAGCGACGACGTCAGCCTGTACCTGAACGCCGACTACGCCCGCAGCCTGGATTCACAACCCCAGGAAAGCCTGCAGGGAAGCCTGGGGTTGCGAATCAGCTGGTAGGCTCAGGCCGGATCGTCAGGGCTCACGTCGGCGTCGCCGGTCTGGGTGCGCACCTGGCGCGGGTCCAACTCAGGGTCGCGGTCCATCGGCACGGGCGAAAGACCTTCGTCACCGGGCCGCACGTCCTCGTCGAGCTTGCCTTCGGCATAGGGTTCAGGCGCGACCGGGTCGTTGGGACGGTCCAGAGGGTCGGGAATCTGCGTCGAACTGCTGGGTGCCATATCATCCTCACAAAGCACAGTGGTTTCAGTGGATCGATGAACTCATGGCATCAGACGTGATCGCGACGCAGGGGTGCAGATTATTTTGTCGCAGAATCAAAGCGTTTCACGCTTAGAGGCAGGTGGCCAGCGATGCCAGTCGGCGCGTGGCGACCTCGCCCTGCTCGCGGGCGTAGAAGCTGACCTGACTACCGGCACCGCGTGGGCGGATGTCGGCGAAGTACGTGGCTGCGGGAGTGAACACGGTGTAACCGCCATCGCTTGCTTCACTGGACGCATCGGTCATCACGCCGAACATGGCTTCGTCCTGCCAGCTGAACTGCACGCATTGGGCGATCTTCTGCGCCGGTTTCTCCGACGTCACGGTCTGCACCGGCGCACTGCTGCGCGCCTGTTTCATGTTGAGGCTGGTGCAACCAGTGAGTACGCACAGGCCAAGTGCTGCAGCGATGATTCGCATCGTCGTTTCCATTCCGGATTCAGATAAACCGCGAATGTAGCATCGACGTGAACGGGCAGCACCATTGCCGGAGCATCATTGGCAAAGGTGCATGGCGGTGAGCAGCAGGAAGAAGGCACCAAGCACCTCGAAATGGCCGAGCAACCAAGTGCCGAGGCGCGAGCGCCCGACCGTCCCGGAGCGGCCACACCATTGCGGCCACAGAGCGGCCGAAGTCGCCAGCACGGCGCCTGCCAACAGCAACAACACGTAGGCCATCGCAAGGTCCTGCGGTGATGAATGGAGATAGGCCTTAGTGCTCGCCAGGCACCGCGCGTTCCACTGGCTTACGTGCACTTCGTCACAAAACCGCACGCACCCAGCATTGCCTGCATCGACGGGGGCCTGCACAATCGTGCCCTTTCCCACACCGATCGAAGGCCCCATGGCAGAACCCGATTCGCGTCACCAGGCCGCACTGGACCGTTTTCTCGAGATGAGTCCCGAGCTGCAAACGGAACTGGGCAGCCTCAACCCCCTGGCCGCACGTGCGGCAGGGCTGAGCATCGAGGAATATCGCGCCGAACGTCTGCACGAGGCCTTCGAAGAAGCCGCCAATGGCCAGGACCTGTTCGCCTGGGAGCTGACCCTCAAGCTCACCGCCGACACCCCGGAAGACTTTCAGGCGCAACGGCTGGAGGTTCACAGGGAAGTGGCCGAGATGGCTGGCATGCCGTGGGAGGAGTACATGCAGCTCAATGGCCTGAAGGACGCCTCGGGCTCGGCGTAAAACGCAAGCACCCTGCGCAAGGCAGGGTGCAGGTTCACTGGGCAGGCCGGGCCCCTATCTAGAGCATACTAGCTAGAGGCTGTTGCCGGGCGAAGGCTCTTCGTCTTCATCGACGGGCGGATTGGCCTCGGTATTAGGCTCTTCCACCGCCTTGTTCCCAGGCGAGCCGTCCTGTTCGTCATCATGCTCGTCGTGGATATCAGGGTAGCCCTCTTCCCCGCTACCTGGCTCGGCGGGCCCTGGATACGGATTCTGCGGGTGGTTGTTGTCTTCGACCATGATATGTCTCCTTTCGTGGCGCGGTTCATCCGCACCTGATAGTGGGAGATCACCGCAACCCGGGAAGTGCCACTGACGTGACGAGCGGTTTGCCCTTCCCTGCAAACCAGCCACCGCCTTGTCTTCTAAGGTTTCTTTGCTATAGCTAAAGGCCTCTCTGATCATTCAGGCAATGGAGTGGCCGTCATGAAGAAGATGAGTGTGAGTCAGCTGACCATGCTGACAGCCGTCAACATGCTGGGATCCGGCATCGTTCTGTTACCCACCAAGCTTGCCGAAGTCGGCGGCATCTCGATCCTCTCCTGGCTGATCACGGCTACCGGCTCCCTGGCCCTGGCCTATGCCTTCGCCCGCTGCGGCATGCTCAGCCGCAAGACCGGGGGCATGGGCGGCTACGCGGAATACACCTTCGGCAAGTCGGGCAACTACATCACCAACTACACCTACGGACTGTCCCTGTTGATCGCCAACGTGGCGATCAGCATCACGGCGGTCGGTTACATCCAGACCCTGTTCGATATCAGACTCGATTCGCTGCAGGTGGGCCTGGCGACCATCGCGCTGTTATGGCTGACCACCTTCGCCAACTTCGGCGGGGCGAGCGTCACCGGCAAGATCGGCTCGATCACGGTGTGGGGCGTGATCGCCCCCGTGGTGCTGGTGTCGACGATCGGCTGGTTCTGGTTCGACAGCGGCACCTATGCGGCCGGCTGGAACCCCCACGACATGCCCTGGTACGAAGCGGCCGGCGCCTCGGTGGCAATCACCCTGTGGGCGTTTCTTGGCCTGGAATCGGCGTGTGCCAACGGCGACGCCGTGGAAAACCCGGAAAAAAACGTACCCATTGCCGTGCTCGGCGGCACGTTGGGCGCGGCGGTGATCTACATCCTGTCCACCAATGTGATCGCCGGCATCGTCGACAATGCCGAGCTGGTTTCCTCCACCGCGCCGTTCGGCCTGGTGTTCGCCAAGATGTTCACGCCGATGATCGGCAACCTGGTCATGGGCCTGATGGTGCTCGCCTGCATCGGTTCGCTGCTGGGTTGGCAGTTCACCGTGGCCCAGGTCTTCAAAAGCTCAGCCGACACGGGCTACTTTCTGCCGATCTTCGCCAAGATCAACAAGCACGGGGTGCCGATCATCAGCATGCTGATCCTGCTCGCCATCCAGACCGCGATGGCCTTGCTGACCATCAGCCCAGACCTGGCCAAGCAGTTCGACACCCTAGTGAACCTGGCGGTGGTCACCAACCTGGTGCCGTACATTCTGTCGATGGCCACCTTGATGACCTTGCAGAAGGTGTCGAATGTCCCGGCCAACAAGGCCTTGATAACCAACGTCGTCGCCGCGGTCGCGACGGCCTACAGCTACCTGGCGCTGTACAGCTCGGGAGCCCAGGCCCTGATGCTGGGCGGCGTGGCAACCATCGTCGGCTACACGCTGTTCGGCTTCGTCAACAACCGCCTGATTCGCCTGGAAGCGCTCAACAACAGCGCCCCGACCCAGACCGTTGCCGCCCAGCACATCGTCGGCACGCCGATTCCGGTGAACAGCCTGCCCCGTACCCCAACCAACCCCCCTGCCCTGGAAGCGCGACCATGACGGACCATAGAAACCTGCTCGGCATGCTGGCTTTGTTGATCAGCGACCAACCCGACAAACGCACTGTGTTCGGACGGGCGCTGATTCAGCTGATCACCGACGTGGAGGAGCGATCCATCAGCGTGATCACCTCCGAGCGTCTGGACGATGCCAAGTCGATCCTGAGCACCGACCCGGCGATCCAGTGTGTATTGCTCAGTTGGGAAATGGACAGGAGTGCCGACCATCAGCAATGCATCGATCTGCTCGCCCGCCTGCGCGAGCGCAACACGCGCGTGCCGGTGTTCCTGATCAGCGACCGCAGCACCGCATCCAACGTGCCGTTGATCGTCATGCAGCACGCCGACGACTTCATCTGGCTGCCCGAGGACACCAGTCGTTTCCTCAGTGGGCGGATCCTGGCCGCCATGGAGCGCTATCGCCAAGCGGTGCTGCCGCCCATGTTCGGCGCCCTGCTCAAGTTCGCCCGCAGTTATGAATACTCCTGGCACACCCCGGGCCACGCCGGTGGTACGGCCTTTCTGAAAAGCACGGCTGGCCGGGCGTTCTATGAGTTCTTCGGGGAAAACCTGCTGCGCTCCGACCTGTCCATTTCGGTTGGCGAACTGGGCTCGCTGCTCGACCACAGTGGCCCCATTGGCCAGGGCGAGCGATACGCGGCCAAGGTGTTCGGCGCCCATCGCACCTACTACGTCACCAATGGCTCGTCGATGTCGAACCGGGTGATCCTGATGGCCAGCGTCACCCGCGATCAGATCGCGCTGTGCGACCGTAACTGCCACAAGTCTGCCGAGCACGCGATGACCCTGTCCGGGGCCATCCCGACCTACCTGGTGCCGACGCGCAATCGCTTCGGCATCATCGGCCCGATCCTGCCGCAGACGTTGAGCGCGGCCGCGGTACGCGCGGCCATTGCGAGCAACCCGCTGGTCGGGGCGCACATCGACCCCACGCCGGTGCACGCCATCGTCACCAACTCCACCTATGACGGCTTGACCTACAACGTCACGCGGGTCGAGGAATTGCTCGGGCAAAGCGTCGACCGCCTGCACTTCGACGAGGCGTGGTATGGCTACGCGCGGTTCAATCCGTTGTACAAGGACCGCTTTGCGATGCACGGCAGCCCCGATGACCACGACGCCTCCAAGCCGACGGTGTTCGCCACCCAGTCCACCCACAAACTGCTGGCCGCGCTGTCCCAGGCATCGATGATCCATGTGCGCAACGGGCGCAATCCTATTCACCACGCACGCTTCAACGAGTCGTACATGATGCATGCGTCGACCTCGCCCAACTACGCGATCATGGCCTCCTGCGACGTCAGTTCGGCCATGATGGAGGCGCCGAGCGGGCAGATCCTGACCAATGAATCCATCGAGGAAGCCATTGCGTTTCGCCAGGTGATTTCACGGATGCACGCTGACATGCGGGCCAACGACGACTGGTTCGTGTCCTGCTGGCAGCCACCGTCGATAGACATCGGCGGGGCCGCCATCGACTTCCATGAAGTCGATCCGGCGAAGCTCAAGTCCGACCCGAACTGCTGGGTGCTGCACCCCGGCGAAGTCTGGCATGGTTTCGGCGAGATCGAAGACGGTTACTGCATGCTCGATCCGATCAAGGTGTCGATTCTGACCCCCGGCATGGGCGACGATGGGCAACTGCTGGACTTCGGCATTCCGGCCTGTGTGGTGAGTGCGTATCTGGGCCGGCAAGGGATCGTGGTCGAAAAGACCACCGACTTCACCCTGCTCTTCCTGTTCTCCATCGGTATCACCAAGGGCAAGTGGGGCACCCTGGTGAACGCACTGCTGGATTTCAAGCGCGACTACGACGCCAACCTTGAGCTGGAACTGTGCCTGCCCGACCTGCTCGCCGCCACGCAGCAGCGCTACAGCGGCATGGGCCTCAGAGACCTGGCCGAAGAGATCTTCACGGCGATGAAGGCCAATCGCACCACGGCCGCCATGGCGGCAGCCTTCGGCATGCTGCCCCAAGCCGAGTTCAGCCCGGTACAGGCCTACGAGAAACTGGTCCGCAACGAGGTGGAACTGGTGACGCTGGACGATGCGGCTGGACGGGTCGTGGCGACGGGCATCGTGCCCTACCCGCCCGGCATTCCGTTGCTGATGCCCGGCGAGAACGCCGGTGCGGCGGACGGCCCGCTGCTCGCCTACCTGAAGGCGCTGGAGAGCTTCGACCGCGCGTTTCCCGGCTTTGCCCACGACACCCATGGGATCGACAACGATGCCGGGGTGTACCGACTGTCGGTGCTCAGGTAGGGAGACCAACGGCAGTTTTCAGCTTTACGGCCGTGCTATCGGCTCGGCCGCATTTCTGAGAAACTGGACCGTCGGGCACCTCGCCCCGTACCTCTCTCATCCATCGGAGATCCGCTTGCACATCGTACCCAAGGGTCTCGACAGTGATGAACGACTGTCCCACGTGCTGCAGGCCAGCGAACGGCTGGCCATGGCCGAGTCCATCGACGAGGTGGTGAGCGTTCTTCGCGACACGGCTCGGGCGACGGTGGGCTCCGAGGGCATCGCGGTCGTCATCGAAAATGGCGGGCACTGCACCTACGTGGCCGAGGACGCGATTTCCCCGCTGTGGAGCGGCAAGACGTTTCCGATCGATCGCTGCGTGTCCGGCTGGGCGATGCTCGACAACAAGACCTACGTCATCCCGGACGTGCGGCTGGACCCGCGTATCCCGCGAGAAGCCTACGACCCGACGTTCGTGCGCAGCCTGGTCATGGTCCCGATCGGCAAACCGCTGGCAGTGGCCGCGCTCGGCGCGTACTGGTCACAGGTGCGCCCCCATAACCGCGACACGATCGAACGCCTGGAAAGCCTGGCGCGTCTGGCCACCATTGCCATCGAAAACGCGCGCCTGACCCAGGCGCGCAACCGCGCGGCCGCCATCGGCGCTGCGCAGAACCGCATGCTCGCGCTGGCAGTGGCCGAAGGCAGCCTGGACGTGACGCTGGAAGCGATCGTGCGCGAGGTCGAGACCCTGTCCACTTCAGGTCTGCTGGGAAGCGTTCTGCTGCTGGACGAACAGGGGCGGCGCGTACAGCGCTGCGTAAGCCCCAGCCTTCCTGGTCACTACACCGTAGCGGTCGAGGGTCTTTGCCTGGACGTGGACGCTGGCAAGACAAGCGCCGGCGACAGTTCGAACGACGTGTTGGCAAACCAGCTGGCAGTGCTGGCCAACGAGCATGGCTTGCAGGTGTGCTGGTCGACTCCGATCCGTTCTACGCAGGGCGTCGTGATGGGTGCCTTCGTGCTGTATCACCCAGAGGTACGGCAGGCCGTGCCGGCCGATGTGGAGATCATCGATTTCGTCGTGCAGACCATCGGTCTCATGGTGCACCGAGCGCAAGTCGATGTCGCCGTGCGCACCAGCGAGGCCCGGTTGCGCCTGGCCGTGGACCACGCCGATGTCGGGTTCTGGGACGTGGACCTGGTGCAGAACACGCTGGTGTGGCCACCGCAGACCAAGGCGATGTTCGGCATCTCGGCCGATGTGTCGGTGACCATCGAGGATTTCTATCAGGGCCTGCATCCTCACGATCGCCGGGCAACCCTGGAGGCCTTCAGCGCAGCCATGGACCCTGAGCGCCGGGCGCTCTACGACGTGGACTACCGTACCATCGGTCGCGAGGACGGCGTGGTCCGCTGGGTGGCCGCCAAGGGACGAGCCGTGTTCGATGAGCACGGACGCTGCCTGCGCGTCACTGGCACGGCGATGGACATCACCGCCCGCAAGAACGCCGATGAGAAACTGCGCGAACTCAATGCCACCCTCGAAGGGCGCGTGGCCCAAGCCATCGCCGAGCGTGAAGAAGTCCAGTTGGCTTTGCGGCAGAGCCAGAAGATGGAAGCCATGGGGCAACTCACCGGTGGCGTGGCTCATGACTTCAACAACCTGCTCACCCCGATCGTCGGCACGCTGGACATGCTCCAGCGCCGAGGCGTGGGCGGCGAGCGGGAGCAACGGCTGATCTCCGGCGCCGTGCAATCGGCCGACCGCGCCAAGACGCTGGTACAGCGGCTACTGGCCTTTGCCCGACGCCAGCCGCTGCAGGCGGTCGCCGTCAACGTCGGCAAGCTGGTCAGCGACATGGGCGACCTGCTGGCCAGCACCACCGGCCCGCAGATCAAGGTCGTCGTCGATGCGCCGGAGCATCTGCCCGCGGCGATCGCCGACCTCAACCAGCTCGAAATGGCGCTGCTCAACCTCTCCGTCAACGCCCGAGACGCAATGCTCGAGGGCGGAACACTGCGCATATCCGCCTGCACGGAATCGATCGAAGCGGGGCATCGGTCGGGGCTTGCCGTAGGCAACTACCTCTGCCTGTCCGTCGCGGACACCGGCTCGGGCATGGACGCCGCCACGCTGGCGCGTGCGGTGGAACCGTTCTTCTCCACCAAGGGCGTTGGCCAGGGCACCGGCCTGGGGCTGTCGATGGTGCATGGGTTGGCCTCGCAGCTGAACGGCGCGCTGACCATTCAAAGCTCACCGGGCCTGGGGACCAACGTCGAGCTGTGGCTGCCACGCAGCGTTACCCTTCCCGCCGAGGCCCTGCGCTTGGTCGACACGCCGGAGCTGTCCTCCAGCCGCGGCGTCGCGCTGCTGGTGGACGACGAAGAGCTGGTACGGGCAAGTACCTCTTACATGCTGGCCGAACTGGGCTATTGCGTCATCGAGGCCGCATCCGGCGAGGAAGCCATCGCCCTGATGGACACCGGCGAGGCCTTCGACCTGCTGATCACCGACCACCTCATGCCGGGCATCAGCGGCACCGATCTGGCCAGGCAGGTCCGCTGCTCCCGGCCGGGGACCGCGATCCTGCTGGTTTCAGGCTATGCCGAGCGCGAAGGTCTCGACCCCGACCTGCCGCGGCTGAGCAAGCCGTTCAGGAAGAATGAGCTGGCGACGAGTCTGGCGCAGTTGGGGCGCGAGGGCTGACAGTGGAGACACGGTCCGTCACACGGCCGTGGCCTTGCGATGGACCAGGCTTTCGCCGAACCGAGAGTACGTCGAGCAGACGTACAACTACCACCGTACCTATGCGACAATAGCCGCACTGTCCGGTCTGCATCCCGCCTTTATTGCCCGGCTCCAGCGTGGTATCGCGTCGGCCATCGAATCGATATCACCTGAACCCATCGCTCCCCCAGTTATTGATAGGTAAGCTCCTTGATCTCCACAGCTAACATCACCATGCAGTTTGGCGCCAAGCCGCTGTTCGAGAACGTTTCCGTGAAATTCGGCAACGGCAACCGCTACGGCCTGATCGGCGCCAATGGATGTGGCAAGTCGACGTTCATGAAGATCCTGGGCGGCGATCTGGAGCCCTCGGGTGGGCAGGTCATGCTCGAACCGAACGTGCGCCTGGGCAAGCTGCGTCAGGATCAGTTCGCCTACGAGCAGTTCAGCGTGATCGATACGGTCATCATGGGCCACGAGGAGCTGTGGAAGGTCAAGGCCGAGCGCGACCGTATCTACTCGCTGCCGGAAATGAGCGAAGAGGACGGCATGGCCGTCGCCGAGCTGGAGACCGAGTTCGCGGAAATGGACGGCTACACCGCCGAGTCCCGTGCCGGCGAGCTGTTGCTGGGTCTGGGCATTCCGCTGGAGCAGCATTTCGGCCCGATGACCGAAGTCGCGCCGGGTTGGAAGCTGCGGGTGCTGCTGGCACAGGCGTTGTTCTCGGATCCTGAAGTGCTGTTGCTCGACGAACCGACCAACCACCT